>VYDA01000060.1:3703-6835 GCA_009843665.1 Caldilineaceae bacterium SB0675_bin_29
GATGCCGCTCGGCAACGGTGCCCTCGCAGGTAACCCCTTCCCCATTGACCGCGACCAGCTCGCGCACGACCTCGGCTTCGCCGCGCCCTCACCCAACAGCCTCGACGGCGTCAGCGACCGCGACTTCGTCGCCGAGGCGCTGTTCTGGGCTACTATGACCATGCTGCACATTAGCCGCTGGGCCGAGGACCTCATCATCTACAGCAGCCGCGAATTCAGCTTCGTTACTCTCGCCGACGCCTACAGCACCGGCAGCAGCCTCATGCCTCAAAAGAAAAACCCCGACTCGCTTGAGCTCCTGCGCGGCAAAGCCGGCCGCGTCTTCGGCAATATGAGCGGGCTGCTCATGACGCTGAAGGGTCTACCAAGCACCTACAATAAGGACCTCCAGGAGGACAAGGAGCCCCTCTTCAACGCCATCGATACCCTGAAACGAGCCCTGCCCGTCGCCGCCGGCGCACTCGCAACCCTTTCCGTCGACGGCGAAAATATGGCCCGTGCCCTCGTGCCCGAGATGCTCGCCACCGACCTCGCCGAATACCTCGTGCGCAAGGGCGTCCCTTTTCGTGAAACCCACCACGTCGCCGGCGCCGCCGTGGCCCTCGCCGAATCCCGGGAATCTGCACTCACCGACCTGTCGCTCGCAGAGCTCCGCTCTCTGCACCACGCATTCGAAGAAGACGTGACTGCCATCTGGAGCTACGAAAGCAGCGTCGAACAGCGCGACGCCCGCGGTGGAAGCAGCCGCCGCGCCGTACAGGAGCAGATCGAAGAACTGCTCCTCTGGCTGGAACGACCAGCCCCCGAGTAGCCCCACTGCATTCGACCGCGGCACTCGGTCTCTTTAGCTGTCTTCAATCTCTGGATCGTTGCAGGTGAGTTAAGGCCAGTTGGCCAGGGGCAGCGCCTGCTGGCTCCCGACAGACAGCCGCTGAAAAAGCTCGATCGTGTTGCGGTCCTGTGGAACGTAGGCCGAAAGGTAGAGATCGCCCCGGTCGCTCAAGCTGACGTCGGTAAAGACAGTGTATCCCACCGGCCCGTGCACCCTGTGTGTGTAGATGTGGCTGCGCAGCCGGCTTGTAACATCCTGGGGGCGTTCGCGACTCGCCGACCAGAAAATTGAAAAGTCTGGGAATACGGATAGCAGAGCGAAGAGCCGTCGAAACCGTTCCGTGTGGCGGTAGCGCAGGGTCATGGCCCGCCACTGGCGCATGACTGTCATCGCATTGGAGTGCCAGCCGTTGCCCAACACTCGGCGCAGGGTCGCATCAGGGGCGAACAACATGCCCATCAGGTTGACGCCTTCTGCCGTAGTCTTCGCCTCGCTGAGTTGTGCCATGCTGCAACCGTGAAACGCTATCATCGCACGATTGATGCCGAGAATATTGCCAAAAGTGTCCATCAGGAATGCGGGCAGACCGATCGCACTCAGCGAAACCCAGGCCTTCTCGAAAACCTCTCTGTGGTCGAGGTCGGCGCGCACAACCGCTTCGTCCGCGGACTGGCTGGCCAAGCCGAAAAACTCACGCCGTTCCAACGAAGTCAACTCAAAGGCTCGCGCCAGGTTCTGCAGGACCTCCCCCTCCAATCTCGCCTGTCTGCCTCGCTCTATCTTGCTCACAATTCTCTTGGTCAAACCCGTCTCCTCGGCCAATTTCTGCTGGCTCCAACGACGTCCCGTGGCAAAGTCAATCTGCTCTCTTCGCAAGGCGGCTACGATCTTTCCGAACGTCTCATGTTCCACTGACTTCTCCGTTCACTGACGTCAGTCCCATGCATCGACCCCAAGCTGAATTCCTCTCGTAACATATTAGCACCCTAAATTTGGAATTCAATGGGTTTGGGCTCCAATATTGGAAACCGATAGCACCGATTTCGGGACATTTTTTTGGTGCATACTTTGGAGACGTCAGCAGCATCCTCGACGCGGTACTGCACGGTTGTCCCGACGGGATCTACCGCGTTGACCAAATCCTCCCGTCACCCGTGTAACTCTCACCGTCGGCGACACTTCAATTCTCTCTCTTTTAATTACCAACTTTCCACACCCACAGGCAACATGGTGAACTCCCGAACTGATTTGTTTGCGACCGCCCGCATGTGCTATATTGCAACCGAGAAATCAGCCCAATTTGTAAGCAGGTTGCGAGACCGCCGATCTGTACCCAGTGCCATCTCGCGTTGACCCGCACAGAGCTTTCCCCTTTACCGGTGCGGCAGGAGTTTTTCGCGAGATCGTCCTACCTGGCGTCACGCCAGTGCCGGATTATTCCGGCCCAAAATGCTGAGGTTGACAAGGAGCCCGACTGTTGTTAGAATGGCTCATCCAATACCGCCCTATCCACCGAACTGAAAATGCAATAGGGAAAGGCGAGACATGGCCAACCTGATTGAAGTCCGCAACCTCCAGACGCAGTTCTTCACCCAGGACGGAATCGTCCACGCGGTGAACGGCATCACCTACGATGTCGCCGAGGGAGAGACGGTCGCAATCGTGGGCGAATCCGGTAGCGGCAAGAGCGTCGGCGTCATGTCCCTCATCCGCCTGATTCCCGAACCGCCGGGAAAAATCGTCAATGGTGAGGTGAACTTCGACGGCCAGGACCTGCTGCAACTCAACGAAGAAGAACTGCGGCAAATCCGCGGCAACCGCATCGCCATGATCTTCCAGGACCCGATGACCTCCCTCAACCCCGTCCTGACCATCGGCCGCCAGATCACCGAAGCCTTGGAACTCCATCTCAACATGAACCGGGAAGAAAGCCGTGCCCGGGCCATCGAGCTGCTGGAACTGGTCGGCATCCCCGACGCCGGCGCCAGACTCGATGACTACCCCCATCAGTTCTCCGGTGGCATGCGCCAGCGCGTCATGATTGCCATGGGCCTCAGCTGCAACCCCCAGCTGCTCATCGCCGACGAGCCGACGACCGCCCTTGACGTCACCATTCAGGCCCAGATCGTCGACTTGGTCACCCGCCTACAGAGCGAGCTCGGAATGGCAATCATCTGGATCACCCACGACCTTGGCGTCGTGGCCGGCCTCGCCGACCGGGTTCTCGTGATGTACGCCGGCTTTATTGTCGAAGAGGGGCCTGTCGACGTCATCTACGGCCAGCCCAGGCATCCCTATAC
>VYDA01000338.1 GCA_009843665.1 Caldilineaceae bacterium SB0675_bin_29
CGCACAGGCAACATCGAATTCCAGTTTACCCGCGGTCTGCTCGGCGTTTCACTTTAACCGCCAAAGCCCGAAAGAGCCCGGACAATGACCCAGGATCGTCCTAACGTTATCTACGTCTTCGCCGACCAGTGGCGGGCGCAGGACACAGGCTACGCAGGCAACCGGCAGGTCCGGACACCCCATCTTGACCGGCTGGCAGCGCAGAGCGTCAACTTCACCCATGCCGTAGCCGGTATTCCTGTCTGCTGCCCGGCGCGTGCCTGTCTGCTGACCGGTCAACATGCGCTCACCCACGGTGTTTTCGTCAACGACGTTCACCTTGCTGACGATGCCGTTTCCATGGCCAAACTCTACAAGGCGGCCGGCTACGATACCGCCTATGTCGGCAAATGGCACGTTGACGGCCGCGGACGAAGCAACTACGTCCCCCCCGAGAGCCGCCAGGGATTCGACTACTTTAAGGCCCTGGAGTGCACCCATGACTACAACAACTCCAAATACTACGCTGGTGACTCGGACCAGCAGTTGACATGGGAAGGTTACGACGCCATTGAGCAGACCAAGGACGTACAGGCCTACTTGCATTCCCGCGCACACAGGGACGGCGACGCCAAATCCAACAAACCATTTCTACTTCTCCTCTCCTGGGGCCCTCCCCACGCGCCCTATGAAACGGCTCCCCCTGACTATCGAAGACTATACAGTCCCGATGACATCGAACTTAGACCAAACGTGCCCCCTGAAATGGCGGGCGATGCCAGCGAGTGGATCGCCGGCTACTACGCCCACTGTACGGCTCTCGACGACTGCCTCGGCGCCCTCCTCCGGACAATCGAAGAAGAGGGCCTGGCAGACAACACCATCTTAGTCTTCACTTCGGACCACGGCGACATGCTTGGCTCCCAGGGAGAGGTCAAGAAGCAGCGGCCCTGGGAGGAGTCGATCCGTGTGCCCTTCCTGCTCCGCTGGCCGCAGCGATTCGGACTGGATGGACGGGAGATCGACGCCAATCTCGATACACCAGATATTCTGCCTACCCTGCTAGCCCTCTGCGACATCCCCATCCCTGAAACGGTTGAGGGCAAGGACTTTTCACACGCGATCGACGGTGGGCCGGATCCTTCAGGAGGAGCAGCTCTCATCTACTGTCCCCATCCCTTCGGCCAGTTCCTGCGACGTGACGGCGGCCGCGAGTACCGCGGTCTCCGTACGCAGACCCACACCTACGCCCGCGATCAGGAAGGTCCGTGGCTGCTCTACGACAACGAAGCCGATCCCTTCCAACTGGAAAACCTCGTCAACCGCCCCGAAGTGGACTCTCTACAGGCACGGCTCGAGTCGCAGCTGCAAGCCAAACTGGATGACCGCGGCGATCGGTTCCTGCCAGGCGAGAAATATATCGAGAGCTGGGGCTATACTCTGGACGAGACCGGGACTGTGCCCTTTTCTTGGTGACCGATACCGGGCCTTGCCAGGAAGAAGCACGGAATCCTCCCGACTACCACGAAGCCAGAACTAAGAGGACGAGACGCACTTTGAATCCAGCATCCGCCTATCTGGGCGCAGCACAAGCCATTTTGGACCGTATCGTCGCCACCCAGGCCGAGAACATCCACCGAGCTGCCGAAATCTGCATCGACTCCATTGCCGCAGAAGGGCTGGTGCATCTGTTCGGTACGGGCCACTCGCGTATGTTCATCGAGGAAATGTACCCCCGCCATGGCTCCTTCCCCGGCTTTCATCCTATCGTTGAACTCTCCTTGACCTTCCACAACCAGGTCGTCGGCGCCAACGGCCAGCGCCAGGCAATGTTCATCGAGCACGTTGAAGGATTTGCCCGGCAGATCTTGCGCAACTTCGTCCTGCGACCGCCGGACAGTTTCATGATCTTTTCCAACAGCGGTGTCAATGAAGTTGTCGTAGAGATGGCGCTGGAAGCAAAGGCGCTGGACTTACCCGTGATAGCGGTCGTCTCGGTCGATCATTGCACTGCCTCCAACCCGAAGCACAGCAGCGGCAAAAGACTCATCGACATCGCAGACGTTACACTCGATAACTGTACCCCCGCCGGTGATGCCATGGTCACCGTCGAGGGACTCGAGGACCCGGTAGGGCCAGGCTCGACAGTCGGCGCGTCCGCGGTCGTGAATGCCATCAAGTGCCAGGTAGCCGCCGGCCTGACCGCACGCGGTAAGCCGCCTCTTGTCCTCTCCAGCAGCGTGTTCTCAGGAGACGCCTCCGCAGCCAAGTTCGACGCTTCTTACGACGACTACCGGCGCCGGGTTCGCCGTGTCTATGGCGACTGATTAGCTTCCAAGCAGTCCGCGCCCACCCCCGAGTACCTGCCTAACTCCCTGTATCCGGAAGAGTCCGAATTCTCAATGCAACCCATCCCGCTTCGCACTACCGTCATCGGCAGCTATCCCTTCCCCGCCTGGCTTGAGTTCGCCAGCGCCCACCTGGACCGGTTCGGCAGCCACGACGTCGCCGAAATGGTAGACTACGCGGTCGTTGCGGCCGTCCACGACCAGCTCGAGGCGGGGACCGATGTCATCACCGACGGTGAACAGACCCGGCTCGACTTCAACCTCTCCTTCTATGGGTATCTGGAAGGGATCCGTCCGGAACAGGCCTCGCCCCGACTGTGGGGCCCTCCTGCACACGACCAGCGCGGCAAACATGAGATTGTTGGCGAGCTCTCGGCACCGCAGGGGCTTGGCGCGGTGGCAGAATTTCGGCGCCTGCAAAGGCTTGCGCCGGGTTCAGATGGGAGCCCGACACTGAAGGCAAGCGTGCCCGGTCCGTATACGCTCAGCGGCCGGCTTCTACCCAACAGCCAGTACCCCGACCGCTACGCTGTAACAGAGGCACTGCTGCCAATCGTACGCAAGGAGCTGGAGGATCTGGTCGAGGCCGGTTGTACGGAGCTTACAGTAGATGAACCTTCGATGAGTTGTTACGCCTATCGGGAAGACCCCGCCCGCTTCGTCGACATCTTCAACCGTACGGTGGCCTCTGTCGTTGGCAGATGCCGGCTCTCGACACACCTCTGCTTCGGCAACTACAAGGGCCATCCCGTCGGTTTCCGGCGTTACGCGCCCATGTTTCCTGCCTTTCTTGACATGGAAGTGGACGAGATCCATGTGGAGATGGCGAACCGGGAGTATTCGGAGCTCGAAGTGATTGGTCTCATCACCGAAAGAAGAGACGCAGCCGTGGGCATCATCGACGTCAAAAGCTACTTCATCGAATCGCCCAGGCATGTTGCCGACACCGTCCGTCGCTGCCTCGAGTTCGCTCCCGCCGACCGGCTGGCTTTCGCACCGGATTGCGGGCTCAGCCAGACAGCACGCTGGGCCGCACGGCAGAAACTGAAAAACATGGTGGAGGGCGTGCACATCGTACGTAAGAAAATGTAGCGTCGAAAATTTGGTCTGCACCTGGCGTTGTGATAGACTGCGGGGCTGTGTGCTTATCTTATGGCGACGAGAATCTGGTTCTCTTGCCCCAGATTACAATCCAAACTCGGCCGCGGTGTGTAGCACCTAAAGTGAGAAAAAATCGGAAGCTCTGGCGGGGGCAACTCCGGTTCCGCCGGTGGCCCTGCAAAAGACACAAGGCGGTTTAAGATGACAAACGCACTAATGGCTTCTCTACAGCCGGCGCTGCCCGAGGGCATGGCCGAAATCGATCCCGGCGATACAGTACGCGTCCACCAACGCATAACCGAAGGCCGAAACGAGCGAATTCAGGTGTTTCAAGGGGTCGTCATCTCAAAGCGCGGGGGCAACGACGCCGGCGCCAGCTACACGGTTCGCCGCACAGGCTCGCACGGCGTCGGTGTAGAGCGTACATTCCCCCTATACAGCAAGAACATCGATAAAGTCGAGGTCCTGCGCAAAACCAAAGTGCGCCGCGCCCAACTCTACTACCTGCGCGACCGGCAGGGGAAATCCGCACGTCTGAAGGAAAAGCGCTTCATCAGCGTCTAGCCTGGTCCGCCCGCAATCCAGAGGGCGACCCAACGCGATTTCCGTGAAATCTATTTCTTTAAAGAAGAGGCGCCGGACACATCTATTGTGTGCCGGCGCTTTCGTATTCCTGTACCTGATGCGAATCCTGCTTGAAACCGCGACTTCCCGCGCGGTTACGCAAAGAAATCGTGTCAATCTTGCCCGCCTCTACACATCACGCAATTCGGGAAACAGCGTCTTCTCAACCCAAACGACCACTAGGCGGTCTCCGGAACCGCCAGTCCCAGCCGCTCAAACTGCTCCTGCGGCGCATTGTTGGCCTGCATCAGTTCCGCCATGCGCGCCGACAATCGTGCCTCCTCGGCCACATTGTCAATCGGCTTCTCCTGCCCTGGATCTGCCTCCACGTCAAAGAGCATCGTGAATCGCGGGACCGCACCGAAGACCTGCCGAGAGGCGACTTTCATCGTTCGGCAGCCCTTGGTGAACGAGAACGGTTCGGCCAGCTGAATGTCCTGCAGTTCATCGACGCCGAAGCGGTCCCGCATATGATTGGGCATCAGCGTGTAATTGTAGAGGGGCTGGTTGTACGATGGGTCCACCGGGCCCCGCATGTAAACAAAACGCCCGTCCGTAATGTTCACATGCCCGCCGTGAACGCCAAACAGCACCGCGTCGCGCGTCGGCGCGTCCGTTGCAATGACATCACCCAGTGGGATCCCCTCCACGTCCAGGGGTCTGTCAACCCCGAAGAACTCCAGAAGCGTCGCCGGCAAGTCGATCATCTGCGCCAGTTGTTCCCGGCGGACGCCTGCCGCCCGGCTGCGAGGGTCCCAGATGAAGAGCGGTGTGTGGGCAACCTCATTGTAAAATGGCGGCACAATCTTGGCCCACCAGTCGTGCTCCCCCAGCAGAAAGCCGTGGTCGGTACACACGATCAGCATCGTGTCCTCCCACATGCTCAACTCATCCATCAGGTCCAGTACCTTCCCCAGGTACTCATCGCACATACTGAGCAGCGCCGCGTATTCGTACCGCAGATGCTGCACCTCTTCAGGCGTTTCCTCCACCTTGCGATAGGATGGCCAGTCGAAGAGCCTACCGTTGTACTCATGCGGATAGAGGTCCTTGTACTTCTGCTGGGTAAAGAAAGGTTCATGTGGGTCGAACGTCTCTACCTGCAGGAACCAGTTGTCCTCCTCGTGGTTGCGGCGGATAAATTCCAGCCCGGCGGCGAAGGTCTTCGCCTGCGGCTGTTTCTCCTCACTGTCCAGGACCTTCCTGTTGCTCCAGTCCTGGCGCGCCGTGTCTCCGGTCCGGCGCGTCGTTCCCTGAGGCAGAGGCCGCAAGTTTGAAGAGGACGTCCGGTTGATGTTCTCCGGTGCCTCCGGATCAGCCACTTGCCCTATCCAGGCGTCTCCCTCCTGACCGCGGTGAAAATCCCAGCTGTCATAACGAGTGTGATAGGATGCCCCGCCGTCCTCGAAATAGTGCTGGTGGTCGGTGCTGAGATGTGTGTAGATTCCGTTCTTCGACAGGTTTTCCGGCATCGAGTCGTCGAAAGGCTCCAGCGGTCCCCAGCTGCGGTGTAGGAAATTGTAGCGGCCCGTATGCAGCTCTCGCCGCGCCGGCATGCACGGCATACTGCCTACATAGCAGTTATCGAAAGTGACCGTTCGCTCCGCCAGTCTGGTGAAGTTCGGTGCATGGGTCCAGTCGCAGCCGTAGGGTGGCAACATATGCCTGTTCAACGTGTCGAACATGACCATCACAGCTCTCATGGGAAAGTAGGCTCCTTTTACCTGGGACCGTAAATTCTGATGCGCTGATAAACCTTCGTCGCGAACTGAATCTCAACACTTCACTTTTCAACTGAAGCAGTTGCATTAAGAAGGGCAGGGCGGCCTCTATGCGTCCTCAATTTCCATGACCACCTGTCCTCTATTGGTGCCGCGTATCACGGCGATTAGCGATAGTACCGCAACCGCGAAGGGATACTTCCGCCTCAGCAGCCTCGCCATCGATCGCTTCGTCTCTTCGTCACCCGAGATCGACCTGACAACGCCCTCTACCCAGGGACCCAAAACGTTGCCCCTCATGTCACATTGGGCAACCCGAACGCGTGGATTGCTACGAGCGCGTCTAACCTTCCAACTGTCGCCCGGCGTCCAAACCAGCAACTTGCCTTCTTGTGCCACGGTCCAGACCGGCGTCTTGACCTTTTGCCCATTCTTGCGGAAGGTCTCCAGAGCAATATATTTGGGATTGCCAAGATCCGAAAGCTTCACGCGGCTGTTTTCCTCGTAAGGTCCCCGTCACTCCGAAAATACATCGCGAAGAACAATATCTCGTCTGCCAATCAGCACCGAGTTGCCCTCGGAGTCAAGGCCCTCCTCTATCTCCATGATCAGAGCCGACACCTCTTCGCCTGCCCCTGCGAAAATCCGGTCGGACCCGGCATTCGGGTCGTTACTGAAATAGAACTGTGTGGTCAGAATTTCACGCCCGTCCATCCGGACCTTTACGTGAATATGTCGGGGACGCGGATTGTAGTCGCCCGGCATGATCGTCCTGAAACTGTAGCGACCGTCCAGCCCGGTTTCCGACCTGCCATACGACTGAAAGTTCTCATCCCTTCTCGAACTGTTGGAGGCGCCTGGGTGCATGTAGATTCCGTTGTCATCGGTCTGCCATATCTCGATCACTGCGCCGGGAACCGGCAAACCTGCACCATCGTAAAGTACCCCTTCGAAGACGAGAATCTCACCGGCAGGCCTTCCCTCCGCCCCGTCCACGACGAAGAGGTCGCTGTCCCGATCATCCGGCATCTGCACGGGGTAGAAG
>VYDA01000617.1:0-268 GCA_009843665.1 Caldilineaceae bacterium SB0675_bin_29
CCTCAGAACAGCCAAACGCGGCAGCAAAGCGCAGCTGGTCCGTGAAGGGCCGCGATATCCCGCAAAGAGAATCCGATTCGCCGTTTGTTTTCTTCGCGTCCCTTCGCGTTACTTCGCGGATAAAGAAATCGATTCACAGCCGCCCTTCTCTACCGAAACTGTCATGACCGAACTCGCGATTACGCTCGCCGCGCTGCTCCTTCTCTGGCTGGTCTTCCGCCTCCGCAAACCGCTCGCGACGGCCGCCGCTACTGCCTGATCCATGGGC
>VYDA01000617.1:278-795 GCA_009843665.1 Caldilineaceae bacterium SB0675_bin_29
ATGCTTGATCAACGCATCACCACTTCGCTGCTTGAGCGAGAACTATCTGAAAATGTACCAAATTAGGAACGAATTCCTGCAGGACGGGAGGCAAAAGTGCGCGTAAGCTGCTTTCAGGAGAATCTGTCGAAAGGCCTGTCAATCGTCGGTCGCGCGGTATCGTCCCGCAGTACACTGCCTGTCCTCGGCAACATCCTGCTCGAGGCAAAGGATGACAAGCTGCGGCTGGCTGCCACCAATCTGGAGATCGGCGTCAACTGCTGGATCGGCGCCCGCATAGAGGATGAAGGCGCCATCACCGTGCCCGCCCGCCTGCTGACCGAGTTCGTCAACAGCTTGCCGCCCGACAAGATCGAGATGGAGTTGTCCGTACGCACGCAAACACTCCATCTTCGCTGCGGGAACTTCGACGTCAACATCAAAGGCATCGATGCCCAGGAGTTCCCTGTAATTCCCACCGTCGATAACGGCGACGGGCCCGAAGAAACCGCCGAAGCCCTCGAAGGACGCACCATCG
>VYDA01000617.1:805-6817 GCA_009843665.1 Caldilineaceae bacterium SB0675_bin_29
ACCTCACCTTCGCCTAAGAGCGCCTCTCACTGGCCGCATCCGACGGCTACCTCCTCAGCGGGCGCAGCATCGTTGTCGAAGAGGCCTTCACCGACGACCTGTCCGTCGTCGTGCCCGCCCGCCATCTGGGCGAGTTGGGCCGCATCATCGCCGACGCCGAAGACGAAAAACCTGTCCAGGTCACCGTGACTCAGGCCCGCAACCAGATTCTCTTCCGCGTCTGGGGCAAAGGCGGCGAGACCCGCGGCGCCTTCCACCAGGTCGATCTCGTCAGCCAGCTCATCGCCGACCGCTTCCCCGACTACCGCGCCATCATCCCCAAAAGCCACAACACCCGCACGGTCGTCGGCACCGAATCCTTCCTCCAGGCCGTGCGTGTCGCCCAGCTCTTCGCCCGCGACAACGCCAACATCGTCCGCCTAAAAATTGAGCCCAATGGCGACAGCGGTGTCGGCAACCTCCACCTCACCGCCAGCAGCGCCGAGATGGGCAACAGCAAGAATGAGTTGGATGCCATGGTGGAAGGAGATGATCTGGAAATCGACTTCGACGTCCGCTATCTGATCGCCGTCCTCAGCCAGATCGACGAAGAGCAGGTCGTCCTCGAGACCACCCAGTCCAACCGCCCCGGCACCATCCGCCCCCTCGGCCTCGCCGACGAAGAGTTCCTCCACGTCGTCATGCCCATGCACCCGCCCCGCTGACCGGACGCACAATCGAACTACAAAAAGAACGGGAGTCGCGGTCAACGCGACTCCCGTCTTATTGCGCCTGAAAGCCAGGTTCACTCGCCGGACGAGTAGGCTACCACCTTGTCCAGCTTCTGCGAAAGCCGGTCCTCAGCACTTTCCAGGTCGTACTGACTCTGAAGCCCCATCCAGAACTCTGCAGAGTTCCCAAAGTAACGCGAGAACAAAAGCGCAGTTTCGGTCTTGATAGAATGCTGCGCCCGGACGATTCCGTGGATCCGTCGCGCGTCAACCCCTCACCTACTGATACCCGCCAATCCCCAGCAGCTCCTGCGTCGCCGCATCCGCCTCCTCGATCACCTTCTCCATCAGCCCGTTCTCCGGACTGTCTCCAAACGGCGATTTCCGCATCCACGTCGGCCCGTAGCTCAGAATCAACACGCGGCGCTTCTTGCCTTCCGCTCCTGTCGGCATCGCCCGATGCCACAGATTGCCGTGCAGCATAACGCAGGATCCCGCCGGCGCCCTTATCTCCCTCTGCCCCGCCAAACTGCCATGCTCCTCCAGCGGCAGATCCTCACCTGTATGCAAATGCGTACCGGGCACCACAGCCAGAATCCCGTTGGCGTCGTTCAACTCGTCCAGATAGATCAGACAGTCCAGCTTGTGCGGATACGCGAAAAAGGGCGGCACCGGCTCCGTCATCCCCGGCTGATGGTGATGCCAGCGCGTGAACTGGACCTCCTGCCCCGGATAACTGATGCGCGCAGCCAGCTGGCGAATGCGCACAAACGGGCCCAGTACCGCACGCGCCACCGACAGCAACGGGTCAAAGCTGATCAACATGTGAAAGTCGGCATGTTTGTCAAACAGATGCCGCGGAATCCAGTCCCTGCCCCGCAAACGGCTCCCATCGGCCTCCTCAAACTCCGCCTCTTCCACCTCGTCCAGCGCCCGGCGCAGCATCTCCAACGGCTCGCCCTCGATCAAGGCCTCCCGCACCAAATAGCCGTCTCTCGCAAACGCCTCGATCTCAGCCCGTGATGCCCAGACATCGAAACTCCGTTCGGGCTCCTGTCCCTCGTTGTTGACCAGAATGTGATAGGAGATTGTGTGATGCTCGAAGGAGTCGTACATGCCCCGAATCTGGTCCTGGAGGCTTGTCACAGCGTTCGATACCATGGCTCCGTTTCCTTACCGTGTATAGTGTATGGCAGAAGCTGGCTGGAATGCCGTCAACATCCACCCTCTCTCTTCTATTTCGCCTTCTCCAGACGCGGTCCTTCAGGCGTGTCGTGTACCTGCCAGCCCAGCGCGCTGATCTCGTCCCGCAGCGCGTCCGCCTCCGCCCAGTTGCGCTCCGCCCGTGCGGCCTGGCGCTGTTCCGCCAATTCCAGTATCGGCAGCGGCGCCTCCTCAACCTCCGGATTCTCGGCCGCGTCCCGCACCGCGCAAGCCCGCTCCCAAATCTCCCCCGGAATGCCGTCTTGCGGCGTCGGCGGCAATCGCCAGTCCCCCAGCGCCGTCGCAGGAAACTGCGACCCGCTCCCGAACACCTGCTCCCCTTTCGCTGTCAGCACAGTCGCGCCGCCTTGGCCCACAAGTTCACATACCCCCGCCACAGGGTCGATTACCACGCCGGTGTTCTCGTCGATCCCCAATACCGTCACCGGACGCGGCAGCAGCGACAGCAGTTCGTCGAAGCGAGGTTGACCCATGTAACAGTGACTGGTATCCAGTTCGTCGCCGCCATCATTGTTGTTCCAGTGGGGAATGACGGTCAGCCGCAGTCCAAAATCGCTGAAAAAGGCCAGCCCTTCGATCCAGTGGAGATCCTGACCGACCTTGTAAATCTCATAGACCGGCAGCGTGTAGCGGCCCGACGCCACCGTTGTCGCGCTTGAAAAGCAGATCGCCCCGCCCAGCCGGTGCCGCGCCCGCAACGCATGCCAGGCGTAGCTGTCCCGCAACTGGCGTACCGCATAGGAAGGACTACCCGGCCCCATGAAAAGATAACTGCTTTCCAATAGTGGACCCGCAAGTTCAGGGTCGTCAGGATCAAACGCCGTGCCCCGCTTGCGCGCAGGCACGATCGAAATCTGTGGGGAATAATTGCGTAGATGACGTTCCAGATAAGCGCCGACTTTTCCAGCAACCGCGGGTGAATTCAGTTCAAATCCGGCCGGCGTCTCCAAAATGGCAGCTTGGACCGGTGCCGGCAGTTCTCGCATCACCCGCTCATGAATCCGGTGGGCCCCCGGCGCCGTCTCCCCAGAACCGAAGAGTGCTATCGGGCCAATTTCACTCATCACATCCCCCTTTTCACCCAACTGCTCCACCCGTCTCTGACCCCGTTATGGACATCTGACAACAGGCACGCAGCCGTGACAACGGCACGCAAACCTTGCACAGTTTCAGCCTCTTTCGCCCTGCTACCCCCATCGGTATCTCTCCAGGCGCATGTCTGATGTGCTATACTGTTGCGGCAGTTCTGTGGGTGTATCCGCAGCTACCGGGACCGTGTCGCTCCTGTATGAAAACCTTTGTCTTCCGCATGCTCGTCTTCACCGCCGGCGCAGTCACCCTCGGCGTTGAACTGAGCGCCGCCCGTCTGCTGGAACCCTGGTTCGGAAACAGCCAGATCGTCTGGGCCGCCCTGATCGGACTGATCCTGTTCTACTTGGCAATTGGAGCCTGGCTCGGCGGGAAACTGGCCGACCGCTACCCAAGCCTCGGCGGCCTATTGACACTCGTGACGGTCGCCGGGATGGGCGTAGCCCTTACGCCTGCCATCAGTCCCACCATCCTGCGCCTGGCAACCGTCGGGCTTAACAACTATCTCCCAGGTCTGCTCGCAGGAGCACTGTTCGTCGTCTTGCTGCTCTTCAGCCTGCCCGTCATCCTCTTGGGGGCGGTCAGCCCGTGGGCTGTGCGCTTGGCCGTAACCGATCTGCATCAGACCGGACGCGTGGCTGGAAGCCTCTATGCCATCGGCACCTGCGGCAGCATTATCGGCACCTTTCTGCCCGTACTCTGGCTGATCCCCTCCTACGGGACCCGCTGGAGCTTCTACCTGCTGGCCCTCTGGCTGCTGGCCGTCACCCTGCTGGCGGCCCTCCTCTACATTCGCAGCAGACGCATCCACGGCATGGCGCTGCTTGCCCTCGGCGCAACGCTCGCCTTGGCCCTCATCGACCCTGGCAGCGTGCGCGCCCACTGGGACAGGCAGGATGATGGCCCAATTCTATACGAAGACGAATCTCTCTACAACTATATTCTGGTTCGGGCTTGGGGCAGCGAACGCCACCTCCAACTCAACGAAGGCGTCGGCCTCCACAGCGTCTACCACCCCGACAGCCTGCTCAGCAAAGGCATCTGGGACTATTTCCTGCTGGCGCCGCTCTTCCGTCCCAACGGCACCCTCGACCCCCGCGAACGCCTGCTCGTCATCGGGCTCGCTGCCGGCACAGCGCCCAGTCTGTATACCCAGATCTACGGCCCGCTCGAAATCGTCGGCGTCGAGCTGGATCCGCAGATCATCGAGGTGGGACGGCGCTACTTTAATATGACCCAACCCAACCTGACGGCTGTCGCCGCCGACGGCCGCCGCTGGCTCCTTGACCAGCCCCAAGAGGAACGCTTCGACATCATCCTCGTCGACGCCTACCGCCCGCCCTACATACCCTTCCACCTCGCCACCGTTGAGTTCTTCCAGCTGGCCCGCAACCATATGAGCGAGCACGGAGTCCTGATGATCAACGTCGGCCGTTCTCCCACCGATTTTGCCCTCGTCGACGCCCTTGCCGTCACCCTGGCCGCCGTTTTCCCTACCGTGCTCATCATCGACGAGCCGGGGCCGCCCGACGACCTCGGTAACTCCCTCGTCGTCGCCGCCAACCAGCCGGCGACTCCGGAAACGTTCGCCGCAAATGCCGCCGCCATCTCCCCGTCGCTGCCGCGCCAGTTCCGCCAGTTCGCGCTGGAGGTGGCGGGCTGCACCAGCCAGTCCACGGCAGTTCGCGACCTGTCCAGAGTGCGCGCACGCGATCCACCCGAGGACACACCCGTTCTCACCGACGACCTTGCCCCGGTCGAACGACTGGTGCATGGCATCATCTGGAGTTTCCTCCGCAGCAGGACAGCACCTTAGAATCCGAATCAGTCTCCAGACCAACGCATATAGGCCATCGGCCGCAACGAGAGAGCAACGCAATATGACCAATACACGAACACTGCTGGGCGTCTTTGCCCATCCCGACGACGAAAGCTTTGGCCCCGGTGGCACCTTGGCCCGCTACGCCGCCGAAGGCGTGCAGGTGCATGTCATCATCGCCACCGACGGCGACGCCGGCTCCGTAACCGAAAGCCACCGCAACCAGACTGAACGCTCCCTCGCCCAGGTGCGCAGCGAGGAGCTTGCTCGCGCCGCCGTTGAACTGGGAGTCACCAGCATCTGGAATCTCCCCTACCGCGACAGCGGCATGCGCGGCTCATCCGACAACGAGCACCCCAGGGCCCTCGTGCAACAGCCCATCCACCGCCTGTTGGCTGAACTGATCGACTACGTCCGCCGCCTGAAACCGCACGTCGTCATTACACACGACCCCTTCGGCGGCTACGGCCACCCCGACCACATTCGCTGCTGCGAGGCCGTAACCGCCGCCTTCTACGCCGCAGGACAGGCGGATGCATCCGGCTCAGGCCGCAGCAAAAACAGCATCCTCCCGCCCCACGCGCCCCAGAAACTCTACTATTCCAGCTTCGACAAACGCATGCTCCGCTGGATCGTCAAGTTCATGCAGCTGACAGGTCGCAATCCCCGCCAGGTCGGCCGTAACCAGGACGTCGACCTCGTCCAGATCGCCGGTTGGGAGACCCCGATCCACGCCCGCATCGACGTTCGCGCCTTTCTCGACCACAAAGAACGCGCCAGCCGCGCCCATGCCAGCCAGTACAGCGGCGGCCCTTCCACGCTGCGCGCCCTGCCGGGTCCGCTGCGTCGCAGGCTGTCCCGTTACGAAAACTACACCCGCGCCTTTCCCGCCCCCAGCGCCTACCAGGAACCGGACCTGTTCCACAACGTGATCTGGCGGGATTGAGAAGCGCAACCTTCCGTTAACGAATTCGCAGCTACTAAGCCTCATTCAGTGCGCGACGCCGGACGAGGCGAGCGAAGCTTTCTCTCTACTCACTCTTCTCCACTCTCTCCTCGATTTTGTGGGCGGTCGGGCCTATTAGGCCCACCCATGTGCGGGGGGGGCCGCCCCCCCCCCCCCCCCCCCCGCCCACCCCCCCGGCGGGGCGCGGGGGGGGGGGGAGCACA
>VYDA01000642.1 GCA_009843665.1 Caldilineaceae bacterium SB0675_bin_29
GAGTGCTGGCAGGACGTACCAAGCTGCCAGTGACACACCTACGGCTATGGGGACGACACCGCTGCCGACGATACGAAGCCAGTTGGTCTGCGATCTGTACTGAAAGACCAAGACCAGAGCCAGAGTAGCGGCGAGCATCAGTACTGACATGAGCGCGGTCAGATTGTGGGTGAGAATCAGTCCTGCCCAGGCAATGCCGGCAGATGCCACCAGCACCGGATATGAGAACCTCCCGGCGGCTTTCTCTTCAACCCTGGCGGCCTTCATGGTGAAAAAGACAATTGGCGGCAGCCAGAAAAAAGCGCTGAACTCTGGAAATGCGCCGCGGATAAACAGGTCGTAGAGACGATAAGGAAAGAACTGAAAGGCGACAACACTGACAACTGCAGGCCAAATCGACACAAAAAGGCGAGAGAGACGAAACATCCACCATGCTGAAAGCGCAAACCCCACAGAAAGAGCGATGCGGATGCACGGTATCAGGTCGAGTCCGGCGCTATTGAGAAGCGAGACGGGGTAGTAGAATCCCGGCGAATAGTAATTTAGGACAGGTTTTCCGTATCCGAACATGAGGTCCGGGAGCCAGCGGGGATAGATGACTCCTGCCTGCAGCGCGGCAGTCAGTGCTTCGACCCTACGAATATGGGTTTCGCCGTCGTGTGTGTCACCGGGCCAGACTGAGGTCAACTCAAAGAGGGCCAGGCCGGAGAGAACTGCCAGCAGTGTCGGGGCGATAAGGTCCCAATTAAATTGTCTTATCTTGAATCGTCTAAGGTATGCCAAGACGGTCTGCCAGATCATTGAAGTCTTTGGCTACAATGTCGACTGAGGCATCCGGGACGAGATCTGTGGTCTGGTTGGGCCCGAATTCCCTGGGCCGGTGGACAAACGCGGTCCTGAATCCTACCTCTTTGGATGCCATCAGGTCACCGTTGTGGGCGGCGACCATTATGACCTCGTGAGGCTCCAGTCCAAGGAGCGAGGCTGCAGACTGATAAACCTCCGGATCCGGCTTGTAATGGCCTGCCAGCTCGGCGGAGAGGACACAGTCCCAGGAGTAGCCGCCGTGCCGGGCCATGTTCACCAGCAGGGCCACATTGCCGTTGGACAGTGAAGCGACGATGTTGCGCTTGCGCAGGCGGGCGAGAGCGGATGTTACGTCCGGCCAAGGGTTCAGACGGTGCCACACTTTGTTCAAGTGCACCTTGTCGGCCTCAGTCAGTCCTGCAATCTGATGCCGATCGAGGAGTTCGTCAAGGATGAGGCGGTGGAGCGCGTCGATGTTCATCCAGGGGAGTTCGCCGGTGCGAACACGGTTCATGGAGGGGCCATAGCCGCCGCGCCAGCTGTCGGCAAACTCGGGCCAGTCGACGTTGACGCCCTTCGCGGTCCAGACGTTTTCGCCCTCGCTGATGATGGAGCCGCGCCAGTCTACGACGGTCCCGAAGACATCGAAGGTCATTGCTTTAACTTCTGAGAAGTCCATAGTTTCTCCAGTTTCTGTGCGTTGGTAAAGTTTGTCTGACCTGGAATATGCGGGTCCTGAGGGATGTCGATCCACGAGGGCACCCACCAGGGGTGCGCCTATGGTGGATCCGGAAGGTTGGCCCGTTTCGGATTCGCGGGCCCGGGCACCCACAAGGGGTGCCCCTACGGGGGATCTGGTTGGTTGGCCCCGTTCAGCTTGCGGGCCCGGGCACCCACAAGGGGTGCCCCTACGGGGGAGTGTCAGGTTGATGGGCGACCGCTGTGCGGTCAGTTAGCGGAATTATGGGTCAAGATGGCGACAAGGCTTCGATAATGGCGTCGCAGAATTCAGGCAGGTCGTCAGGGACTCGACCGGTAACGACGTTGCCGTCAATGATTGCGGGCACATCGTGGTAGACAGCGCCGGCGTTGAGCAGATCGTCGGTCACCGCGCAGTAGGCGGTGACGTTACGGCCGGCGACGCTGTCGGTACCCTTCTGCCGGTCGAGCGAGATTAGAACCTGGGGTCCGTGACAGATGGCGGCCAGGACCTTTCCCGACCGATGGATTGCGGCGGCGAATTCCAAAGTCTTGTCATCTATGCGAAGAAAATCGGGAGCGAGTCCACCGGGAAACACGGCTGCATCGAACTTTTCCGGGTCCATTTCCCAGATGCTTTGAACAGAGTAGCGGTTGCCCAGAGCCAAAACGTCAAATGGGATCGTGTGCCCGAACCTGCCGGTGATCGGCTTTTCGGGCCATGCCGGGCGCCCGTGAAAGTGGCCGAGGGCAGTTTGCGGCAGGGTGCCAACCACCACGCTGGCGCCGGCCTGGCTCAGCTGGAGGACGGTGTACATCACTTCGATGTCCTCGAACTCATGGGCTGTAAGGACCGCTACCGCTTTTCCCGTCAGTGGCTTTTCCATTTTGGCAGTTTCTCCGTTCAGACTTTGTGCTCTTGAAGCGCGTCGCAGTCAAATTCGACGCCGTGCCCGGCTCTATCGGGCGCAATGGCCGCCCCTTCTTCTATTTGAAGAGGATGGCGGATGAATTGGTCCAGCCCGAACCCGTGCGCCTCCAGATAGGAACTGTTGGGTACCGCGGCGAGAAGATGCACCTGAAGATCGTGGACGCCGTGGGTGGTAACCGGCAGGTTGCAGGTTTCGGCGAGGTGGGCAACCTTCAGCCATGGCGTCACGCCGCCCATGGTTGCGACGTCCGGTTCGGGAAAAGAGATGGCGCCGTGGGCGATCATCTGCTGAAATTCGTAGACGGTGTGAAAGTTCTCGCCGGTGGCGATGGGGAGACCGCCTTCGCGGGCAATGCGGGCATGGCCAGCAACATCATCGGGGATGGTCGGTTCCTCCAGCCAGAACAAGTTGTACTCTGCCATGCCGCGGGCGGCACGGATGGCCTCATCCACGCGCCAGCGCATATTGGCGTCGGCCATCAGGGGAAAGTCGGCTCCCAAGTGGTTGCGCATGGCTGCGACGCGCTCCAAGTCTTCGGAGAGTTGATCGCGGCCGACTTTCATCTTGATGGCGCGGAAGCCTTGTGCCTGAAAGCCGTCGGCTTGTTCCAAGAGGGCGTCCAGCGAGAACTGGAGGTCAATGCCGCCGGCGTAGACCGGAACTTTGGGATCATGGCCTCCCAGAAGGCGCCACCAGGGTTCCCCGCTGGCTTTGCCGCGCAGGTCCCACAGGGCGATGTCCAGCGCAGCCAGAGCAAATGAGGCGGCCCCGCCGCGCCCCACAAAGTGGACATGCCACCACATACGTTCCCAAAGCCGTTCAATGCGGTCAGCTTCTTCACCGATGAGGATTGGCGCCAAGTCGTCGCGGACGAAAGCCAGAATGGCAGATCCGCCTATGTCGCCGCCACAGTAGGTATATCCCATCCCTTCCAGTCCGCCCTCGGTCTCGATACTGGTCACGATCAGCCCGAAGTGGGAGATGTCGCCGTGGGTGGAGTCCGACAGGACAATGGGCAAAGGGATCCGGTAGTGCTCGGTGTGAATCTGCGAAATTTTCATGGCTTGTTATTTCCCAATATTGGCATTTGCGGCACAAAACCAAGTTCTTCCCGGATTCCGGATATGTCGTACACGGGATCTCTCTCGCGTCCGGGCTGCTCATAGTGGGAAAAGTCCAGCGCGTCTGAATCATCTCCGTACCAGGAGCGCATCAGGTCGGGAATCGGGACGGCGGTACAGGCCTGGCCTCCGACGGCGTTGAGGATGCGGACACCGGGCTTGTACGGCGCCTCAACGGCGGCAATCAGACAGCGCACGGTATCGCTCAGGAACATGACAGAGATCCGTCCCATTCCCCACATCGGCACGGGGCCGGGCTCCGCCGGCGTCAGCTGGCGATCGTCAGGCGCGATACTGGCCAGCCGCAGATTGATGAAGTCGAGGGAATCGTTTTGCCTGGACAGATATCGCGTGACCTCTTCCATCATGTACTTGGAGAATCCATAGCCGTCGCGGTCAAAACAGGGGTGTTCGTCGGGCATGGGCAGCTGGAGCGGACGAAACATCACGGACTGCATGCCCACGGCGGCGATGGAACTTGCGAGGACGAATTTTCTGCATCCCCGCTCGATGAGGTAGCGCAGCAGGTGATGGGTCCCAGCCACATTGACGCGCAGGCCGTCCTCTTCGGAGCAGCCTCCGATCACGGCGGCGAGGTGGACCAAGATTTCAATCCCTGTATGGGGGTCCAGTTTTCTCAGCTGGTCCGGATCCGAAAAGTCTCCCTGAATGGAAGTCGCGCCGGGCACGCCGGTCGGGCTGCGGGAAAGGCAGACGGCTTGATGGTTCGAAGCGGCTGCCATCTCTTGTGCCAGTGCATTGCCGATGAAGCCGCTGGTACCTGTAATGAGGATCTTACTCATCGTTTTTTTTGAACTCCTTGAGGTGGGAGAAGGCCGTAACGAGGGTTGACCAATCCCATATCCGGGTGCGAATTCAACTCCAACGAATCACAGCACCGAAGAGGTCCGGCAGCTCTTCCCGGTTGATCTTTGCATAGAGGTCCGGGGACTCAGAAGCGGCGACACGGTGTGTAATCGTCTTTTCCCAAGGGATGGCGCCGGTCGCGATATTGCGTAGGACGGCTTCGCGGCAAGGAGCCAACCCATCGTTGCAAGGAAAGAAGGCCGTAAGCTGCTTGGCGTGGGGCACGAGATAGTTGAAGGAGACGGGCGCCTTACCGTAGTGACCAAGGAAGACGAACTTTCCGCGCAGGCGGGCGAGAGGAAAGGCCAAGTCCAGACATGCGGGAACGCCGCTTCCTTCAAATACCACGTCGGCGCCGGCAGGCTGTATTTCCTGCAGATGCGCTACGAGGTCTTCCGACGACAGCCCGTTTGCGTTGATGGTATGGGCGGCACCCATCTGCTTTGCCATATCCAGGCGCTGGGGATTGAGGTCAATTGCGATGGTCACGGCGCCGCGCAGACGCGCTGCTGCCAGAGCCCCCAGTCCGATAAGCCCGACGGCATGAAAGGCGACTACGTCACCCATCTGGACGCCGGCCATGTCAACGGCGTTATAGCCAACCGAAGGCATGACAAAGAGTGCGGCCGTAGCCTCATCCACACCATGTGGCAGATGCGCCACTTCTGCATCTTCGGGCATGAGGGAATGGGAGGCGTGTGCCCCGGAACAGACTGTCACCGCCTGCCCGTCGACTATCATGGGAATGTAGTTGCGGCGGAAGTACACCTTGTCACCCACCTCAAACTTAGTTACTTCCGCGCCTGCATCCTCCACGTAACCAACGGCCTGATATCCCGTGGCGACCGGGTAGGGCCCATAGTTTATCTTGTTGCGGATTACAGCGAACTCCGTGCCCACGCTGACACCGGACCAGGCACAACGTACCAGCAACTCTTTGGGCGCGAGCCTGGGGATTTCGAACTCCTGCAGGCAGAATTGCTGCTGTTCCGTACAGATGAGCACACTGCTTTTCATGGTGGGGTTGCCCTTCCTGCAAATGGCTGATGTAACCCGGCAGCTGCATGGATCGCATTCCGCCGACTTCAGGGTTGGTGCGAACCTTGACTTTCATCTTTCCAGCTACAAGCTCAGGCAGAGTACTAAAGTAGGCCCGAACTGTCAATGAACAGAGGAGAGGCCTTACTGCAGTCTGCTCTGCAAGAGCAGCGCTCTTCAGGGTTCGTCAAAGGGCGACGGCGGGGCTTACGGAGCCGACAGAGAGCGGCTCCCACACCGTCCAACTATCTCTCGAATCTGAAGTCAGAATGTCTGGACGCGCCAGATGACTGCCAGGACCGTGCCGCCGGTCCAAGGAACAGTAGTTTACCGAATCACCAGAACTCTGGTATGCACGCCCGTTGTATGAGAAAATGCGTTTTGTCGCGCCGCCCTTTCAGAATCACTCGAGCGGGCTGCGAATGCAGAAGGCGTTCCAAGCCCTCTAGTCGGAGTAGGGACAATGTTCGAAAGCGTGCCTAGGGTAGTTGGCACTGTCGCTGGTTCAGAGTGCAAAGAGTCAGGCCAGAAAGGGCTGCGCATCATTTCTGTTGTCATCGTTGCGGCCCTGACCGTAGCCGTGGTTCTGCTCCGTCTCTACAGGCTCGACGAACTGCCGGCAGGGATCCAGGTCAGCGAAGCCTTGAACGGGGTGGACGCCCTCCGCGTTCTTGGCGGCGAGCATGCGGTGTTCTTTCCTTCCGAGTTCAGCGGTCACGAGGGGCTGGTAGTCTACCTGATTGCGCTCTCGATTTCGGTTTTGGGCCAGACCGATCTGGCGTTGCGCCTGCCGACGGCGCTGGCAAACGCGGGGACTGTATTTGTCGTATACTGGTAGGGCCGGCTGCTATTTGGCAGAGACGGGACGGGTAGAGAAACCCCGTGGCGCGGCATTTTCATCGGAGGCGTTGCATCGTGCCTGATGGCGGTCTCGATTGGGCAGACCGTCCTGGGGCGGACGGTCTTTCGAGCAAATCTTCTGCTCTTGCTACTTTCTCTTTGCCTGGCCTTGCTCTGGTGGGGTTGGAGGGAGCGAAACTGGTGGGCGGTGACGCTGGCCGGCGTCTGCGCCGGGTTGGTCCAATACACTTACATTCCGGCTCGCTTCACTCCTTTTCTCTTCGTTGCGTTCGGATTGAGTTTCATCTTCCCACGTAACATTGGGGAGTCGAAAAGCGTCAAGTCAGAATTCCCCCGGATCCTTAACTTTGGGGGGGTAGCCATCCTGGTTGCCGCACCGATACTGATATTTTTTGCGTTACATCCCGAACACTTCTTTTTGCGCAGTAACTCTCTCCTGGTTCTTCAGCCCGATGTCAGTCGGGGAAACCCACTTGGAACCC
>VYDA01000672.1:0-3237 GCA_009843665.1 Caldilineaceae bacterium SB0675_bin_29
GCGCGGGGGTGGGTGGGGCCGAGTTCGGCTGCCCAGGCCGGATCGACGCCGGCGGCGTCGGTGGAGAACTTGATCCAGGGCAGCGGCAACTGGGTGCGCAGGTTGTCTTCGCTGATGGAGAGGAAGATGGTGCCGATGCGCTGGCCTTCGGAGCGCAGGAGGTCGATGGTGCAGTCGAGCCAGTCCTGGCCCATTTCGGCGGCGATCTGTGCGAGGTTTTTGCCGATGTAGGGCCGGTTTTCTTCTTTGTGGAAACCGACAGGTAGAACGCCGGCGGCGCCGCCGCGCGTAGAAGGTTGGCCGTTGCTGGCCGGGTCATCCAACATCTCCTTGCGGATGCGCGCACGCACAGCCGCATCCTCCAGATTCTCGAAAAAATTCCCATCGGCCGCGGTCCAGGTTGGCAGCAGTGAGGAGAGACCGGTGCCGGAGGCGGCGTAGGGATACATATCGGCGGTGACGTCGAGGCCCTGGGCGCGGGCCTCTTCGATGCGGGCGATCGTGGAGGGCATCTTGTGCCAGTTGGCGGCGCCGGAGGCTTTGAGGTGGTAGATCTCGACGGGCAGGTCGGCGCGGCGGCCGATGGCCAGGGCTTCTTCCAACCCTTCGAAGAGCTGCGCGCCTTCCGAACGCATGTGGGTGATGTAGAGGCCGTTGTAACGGCTGACGACTTTGCAGATCTCGATCAGCTCGTCGGTGTCGGTGTAGGAGTCCGGGGGGTAGATCAGGGCATAGGAGACGCCGAATGCGCCGTCTTCCATGGCTTCCGCCATGGTGCGCCGCATGAGCTCAAGTTCGTCTGCGGAGGGCCGGCCCATTTCCATGCCCTTGCCGACGTGGCGCAGTGTGCCGCCGCCGAGGAAGGAGCCAATGTTGGGGGAGACGCCGGCATCTGCGACGGTCTGCAGCCAGTCGCCGAAGCGGGTCCAGGCGCGAATCTTCTCATGCCATTCATCGCTGATGGGCATGGGCAGGATGGAGTTTTCCATGGGGTCGGTGTGGCGGCCGGCGACGGGGGCCGGCGTCCAGGCTTCGCCCATGATCTCGGTGGTGATGCCCTGGGTG
This sequence comes from Caldilineaceae bacterium SB0675_bin_29, assembly GCA_009843665.1. Taxonomy (GTDB): domain Bacteria; phylum Chloroflexota; class Anaerolineae; order Caldilineales; family Caldilineaceae; genus Bin5. Next base: position 1,066 of record VYDA01000672.1, read on the forward strand.
ATCTTGGATAGGCAGCGGCCGTCGATCATAAGCGAGAGGATCGAATGGCTCTGGATGTCGATGAAGCCGGGGCAGGCGACGAGGCCGGAGGCATCGACTATCTCGGCGACGCCGGCTGTGAAGATAGCGCCGGGCGGGGCGATGGCTTCGATGCGGTCGCCCGTGAGGAGCAGGTCTCCGTACTGCCAGGGGTTGCCGGTGCCGTCAATGATGCGGGCGTTGCGGATGAGGGTTGAGGATTCAGGCATGGATGGGGTCAGGATTCAGAGAATGTGTCGTACAGGAGCCGGCCGATGCGGCCAAAGGCGGCGTCGATGGCGATGGGTTGTTCTTTGCTGGCGATTGGGTCGTCGGAGACGGCTTCGTCATCCCAGCGGGAGAAGACGGTGACGGCGACGTGTGAGTTGTCGCCGGCGTAGATGATGCCGCTGTCGTTGCGGATGCCGGGGAGGGTGCCGGTCTTGTGGGCGCAAGGCGTGCCGGGCGGGAGGTAGCGGGGCAGGCGGTCGTTGAGTTGCTGCTTGAGGAGGATTTCGAGCATGGCGTCGCAGGCGGCGCGGTTGACAGCTTCGCCGCGCCAGATGCGGGCCAGGAGTTCGGTCAGGGCGGCGGGCGTGCCTGTGTCGTTATCGGGGCCGAGGCTGTAGGAGATGCCGGTGCGGTTGCGGGGCCCCCTGGCGAGCGCGAGCATGTCCTGGGTAGGGTCGGAGGAGGGGAGGAGGTCGTCGAACAGCTCGCGGATTGTCAGGGGCACGTGAATGTCGGTGAGGCCTAGGTCGTGCATGGTGCGGGTTACGCTGCCTTGACCGAGACGGTGCATGACCATGTCGGTGGCAGTGTTGTCGCTGATGATGATCATGAGCGTCAGCAGGTCCTTCACGGTAGGTGCGAGGCCGTCGTCGAAGAAGACGAGGATGCCGCTGGGCAGGTTCTTTTCGGCGGTGGTCAGCTGCCAGCGGTCGTCGAGGGTGAAGAGGCCGTCTTCGATCTGGCGGAAGGCTTCGACGAGGACGGGGATTTTGAGGACGCTGCAGAGTGGGTAGACGCGCTCGGCGTCGACGTCGATGTGCTGGCCGGTCTCAAGGTGGAGGGCAGAGACGGCCATTTCGGCGCCGCTATTTGCGGAGATATCGCGGATGTCGGATTCGAGAGACATGGACAGTTTCCGAGTATTTGGCTGGCCGGTGCGGTCAGGGCATGAAGTTTTTGAGATAGCGGCCGCTCTGGACGAGGGAGGCTTTGCGGCTTTCGAGTGAGTCTTCGTAGGCGCGGTCCTCGACTTCGATGCAGACGGGGCCGTCGTAGCCGACGTCGCTGAGGACGGAGAAGAACTGGCCCCAGTCGATGTCGCCGAGGCCGGGCAGTTTGGGCACGTGGAACTCGAGGGGGGTGGCCATGATGCCGACTTCGTCGAGACGGTGCTTGTCGAGGCGCACGTCCTTGGCGTGGACGTGGAAGAGCTTGTCGGTGAAGTCCCGGATCGGCTTGAGATAGTCCATGTGCTGCCAGATCATGTGGGAGGGGTCGTAGTTGAGGCCGAAGTTGTCACTGGGGATATCGGCGAACATACGGCGCCAGATGGCGGGCGTGTGGGCCAGGTTTTTGCCGCCGGGCCATTCGTCGTTGGTGAAGGCCATGGGGCAGTTTTCGATGCCGATCTTGACGTTGTGGTCCTCGGCGAAGCGGATGAGGGGCGTCCAGACTTCGAGGAAGCGGGGCCAGTTTTGATCGACTGATTTGGTCCAATCGCGGCCGACGAAGGTGTTCATGATGCCGATGCCGAGGAGTGCGGAGGCCTCGATGACGCGTTTGATGTGGTCGATGGCGACCTGGGCTTCGTCCTGGTCCGGTGTGAGGGGGTTGGGGTAGTAGCCCAGCCCGCTGATGGTTATGCCGGCAGAGGAGGCGAGGTCGTTGACGCGGGCGGCGTCGTTTGCGGTGAAGCCGACGACGTCGATGTGGGTGACGCCGGCGTAGCGGCGCTCGGCTTTGCCGGCGGGCCAGCACATGAGCTCGACGGTGCTAAAGCCGTTGTCGGCGGTGAATTGGACGACCTCTTCGAGGGAGAGGTCGGGGAGGATGGCGCTGGCGTAGCCTAGTTGGATCATTGGGGTGGTTGCTCCTTGATATCGTTCGCTAGTGGTCAGTGGTCAGTGGTCAGTGGTCAGTGGT
>VYDA01000672.1:3256-3907 GCA_009843665.1 Caldilineaceae bacterium SB0675_bin_29
GGGCTGTTGTTGTGTGTGTTGGCAGTTGCCTGGATTGGGACGGCAGTGGTCAGTGGTCAGTGGTCAGTGGTCAGTGGTCAGTGAGATTATATCACTTGTTTGGTGGGGGACCACCCGGAATTGGGCAGGGCGTAGGCATCTTATTGGGAGAGCGCTTTCAGGAGATAGACAGTTTTCCAACCGGCTCGTTTACGGATGGCAGCACTAACGATTTTAGCGCCCTTCTCTCTGCACAGGAGGTTGAGAGCCAAGCGGCGCAAGTCGGCCCGGTTATGCTGTGCAGGCTTTCTCAAATGAGTGTTGGTAGAGAGTTTACGAGTGTTTATGAGCGTTTACGTGTCGTCTGAACAACAGTTCATGGGATTTGCCTGATGGGCTGAGACGGGAGCCTTGCCGGTGCAGGTTGTCTCGTATGAGCGTTGTACGAGAGATTGCGAGCGTTGTACGAGAGTTTGCGTGCTGTCTGAATTGCAGTTCATGCAGTTTGTGTGATGGGCTGTGATTTGAGCTTGGCTGGCGCCGGGGTTCTCGTACCATTGCCGGCGCGGGTTGTGCGAGAGTTGTACGAACTCTGATTTGGTGGGGCGAGTTGGACGTTTCATGTCGGGTCAAGTCGGGTTATGTCGGCTAAAGTCGGGTGAAGTCGGGCGA
>VYDA01000672.1:3917-6807 GCA_009843665.1 Caldilineaceae bacterium SB0675_bin_29
CGCCTCCACTGCTCTAACTGACGACAGCCTCCTGCCGTAGTGCTTGCGGCGGGGGGCAGTGCGGCGGGGCTGGAATGGTTATGTCGGGTTAGGTCGGGTCAGAGCGGGCAGTTTTCCTTGTTTTGGTCTTTGCCAACGATAGTCATCTTTGGCGGGTACTACAGTGCCTGTGCCCATCCCTGTAACTTAGATGAATCAGGTATCGACTACCTTTCCTGATGGTCATAGCTTCTACCCGATGGAGACTAGAATTCAAGCAGTATAGCTTTAGTCTTAGGTAGCAGGTCTTGCGGGAGCGGTTTCAGTGCAGTTTATTCGTGCTCCTGCTTTACTTCGCTGCTTTATGACCTTTCCTTTCGTGCCAGGCGATTGAATTTGACCTACGTGATTTCCCGCTTCACGTGCCCACTATGTAAGCAAAATATTGTGGCGTCAGACGGCGCACGCACAGGGATATTATATCACTGATTTTGATGCAATTGCCCTGCGATATAGGGTCTATTCTACTCGTCTATCTCCACCCACTTCTGGGGCTCGTGGCGTTGGAGGATGGCCTGGCAGTGAAGGATCTCTTTGTGGCCGTCGGCGAAGGTGGGGAAGGGTTGGGGGGCGTTGAGGTCGCCGGCGGCGATGTAGTCGTAGAAGGATTTGAAGGAGTGCTTGAAGGAGTCGTCGTAGCCTTCGTTGTGGCCGCCGGGATAGCCTATGTGGGCAAGGGCGGCTTCGGAGACGAGGCCGGGGTCGCGGAGCAGCAGTTGGTTGGCCTGGTTGCGGTGGCCGATCCAGAGCTCGTTGGGCTGCTCGCTGTTCCAGGCGACTGAGGCTTCGGAGCCGGCGATCTCGTAGCGGAGGCAATTTTTGCGGCCGGCGGTTATCTGCGATACCCAGAGCGAGCCGTGGGCGCCGTTGGAGAAGCGGAGGAGCGCGGCGCCGCTGTCTTCGGTCTCGATGTCGATGGACTCGGTTGCGTCGGGCACTTGCACCTTGGCTGAGAAGGTCTCAACTTCGCCGGTGGGGCGCTGGCGGGTGGTGTGGACGGTCTTGAGGGCGGCCTGGACGGCGGTGACGGAGAGGCCGGTGATGAACTGGACGAGGTCGAGCCAGTGGGTGCCGATGTCGGCGACGGCGCGCAGTTTGCCGCCCTCGCCGCTGAGGACGCGCCAGTTGTAGTCGGTGGGGTAGAGGAGCCAGTCCTGCACGTAGCCGCCAGTAATGGAGTGTATGCGGCCGAGGGCGCCGCTCTGGATCATCGAGCGGACTTCCCAGTTGAGCGGGTAGAAGCGCATGTTGTAGTTGACGCCGGCGGCGAGTCCGCTCTCGCTGGCCAGCTGCACGAGCGCGCCGGATTCGGCTGAGGTCATGGCGAGCGGCTTTTCGCAGTGGACGTGTTTGCCGGCCCGGAGGGTCTGGCTTGCCTGCTCGAAGTGATGGCGATTGGGGGAGGTGATGTGTACGGCTTCGATCTCGGCGTCGGCCAGGAGGTCGGCAAGGTCGTTGTATGCTTTGGGGATGCCGAGATCGGAGGCGGCGCGTTGGGACTTCTCGGCGGATGAGCCCAGGATGCCGGCCACGTTGATGCCCAGGCGGCGGAGGCCTTCGGTATGGGCGGGGCCCATGAAACCGGTTCCGACTATGGCAACGTTAGAGACGCTCATCATTTCACCTCTATGAGATTTTTCTGTCTATAGACTACACGATTCTGGTTCGGTCGATTGCCGTTCTGACGACGCCAAAGAAGTAGAAGGGATAGGCAAGGCCGAAGGTAATGATTGACAGTAGTATCCACAAGATAATATGCCCAATTTGCTGACCGACGCTGAGTTGGCACTCAAGTCTGCCGACGGAGGACCTGGTTCGGTCTTCAAGTTCAATGGCATTGATGATTAGTTTGGCTGACGCATAGGGCCAGAAAAACAGGCCAATGCCAAGTGTGACTAACGAGATTAGAAGCCAGATGATGAGATGGCCTAATACGTCCATCATGGTGAGGTTCAGTCTCGTGTGACCGTGATGGAGGCTTGTCGTTGCGACGGTCATCGTACATTTCTCCCTGTGGTCCACTCTTGCGCTACGACTGGTAAGTGGTTTCTGCGCACCGCTATTTGGCTATTGCATCTGCTCAGGTTTCAGGTAAACATTGGCAGGTTTTCTGTTCCCAATCGGGCAAGTCCGTTCTTGCCGGTAATGTGCAAACGCATACTTTTCGCTCACGCACGGCGGGTGAGACCGGCGTAGCCCCATGCCAGGGCCAGGACGATCATGCCGTAGACGACCTGCTGAATGTCCTGGCCGACGTTGAGAAAGGTGAGCATCGAGTTCAGGACGCTGAGAATGAGCGCGCCGAGGATGGTGCCTGTGTAGCCGCCGACGCCGCCGAAGATGGAGGTGCCGCCGATCACGGCTGCGGCCACTGAGGGCAGGAGAAAGGCATTGGCGAGCTGGAGGTCGACGGCACCGGTGCGGCCGCCGAGAAGAATGCCGCTGATGGAGCCAAGGACACCGGCGACGATGTAGGCGGTTATACGCACCTGCCAGACGCGCACGCCGGCGAGACGCACGGCGATTTCGTTGTCGCCGATGGCATAGAGGAGGCGCCCCCAGCCGGTGCGCCTGAGGAGCCATATCAGACCGACGGCGATCAGGGCCCAGACGACGACACTGTAGGGGATGCGATTGCCCAGGAAAGAGCCGCCACCGATCAGTTTGAGGAAGGGACCCATCTGCGTTGAGCCCTGCAGGATGGTCTGTGCCCAGGCGGTGAAGAGGCCGAGCAGAATGCCGGACATGGCCAAGGTCATAATGAGGGGGTTGACGCGGAAGACGGCGACACCGACACCGTTTGCGCTGCCGACGAACAGGCCTACCAAGAAGCCCAGAATCAAGGCAAAAG
>VYDA01000551.1:0-738 GCA_009843665.1 Caldilineaceae bacterium SB0675_bin_29
GTTGGAGGCTGTCAACCCCCTTGTCCTCGGCCTCCTGCGCGGTGGTGTACCCGTCGCCAGCGAGGTCGCCCGTGCCCTCAATGCCCCTCTCGACGTCTGGCTCGTCCGCAAGCTCGGCGTCCCCGGCCAGACCGAGCTGGCTTTCGGCGCCATCGCCGAAGGCGGTGTCCAGGTCATCAACCAGAAAGTTGTCAAACAGCAGCAGCTGGGCAAAGACCGAATCCGGATGATCTCCCGACACCAACAGCGTGAACTCTCCCGTCGAGCCCGACTGTTCCGCCGCGGCCGCCCACCCGCCCCTATCAAGGACCGTACCGTCTTCCTCATCGACGACGGCTTGGCCACCGGGGCCTCCATGCGTGCCGCCATCCAGGCCCTGATCCAGCGCGAACCGCGTGAAATCGTTCCCGCTGTCCCCGTCGCGCCCGCCAGCACCATCGCCCAACTGCAGACCCAGCCTACCCCGCCGGCCGGCAACACAGAGCCCGCGGTAACCAGCCTTGTCAGCCAGGTCGTCGCCCTGCTTTCACCCTCCCCGTTCTGGGGAGTTGGCGCCTGGTACCACGACTTTCGCCAGGTCAACGACTCCGAGGTCATCCAACTTCTTGAAGCCCATGCCCATTCTGGAACTGCACAATCGTAACTCGCCATGGCCTTTTCGCCTGCGCACTCTCTCGTCCAGGTAACCGCAAATGCCGAAGAGTCTTCCGTTCGAAAGACCAAGGTTTCTCTGTGTCA
>VYDA01000551.1:748-5881 GCA_009843665.1 Caldilineaceae bacterium SB0675_bin_29
TTCTAAGTTCTACCGCATTCTTTAACCCATTTTTAGGAAATTTGACAACCTTACCTGTAGCCATATAATCTACACAATCCCCCCAAGTTCATCGGTGGGCGTTCAAAATCCAAAGGAGACGCAACCATGCAACGTTCGTTATCAAGACGTGATTTCTTGAAAACCGCGGCCTTGACAGGTGGCGCGGCCGCATTGGCTGCCTGCGTAGCCCCTGCTGCCCCGGGCTCTGAAGGCGCGGAGAGCGAGGCCGCCATGGCCCCCGTCGAAATCCAATGGTGGTCCTTCCCCCTCGGCCTGCCCGGCGATATCCTTCCACACGGGACTTGGGAACAGGAAAGGGCCGACGAATACAGCGATATGACTGAAGGCGTCACCATCAGCTACCAGGCCGTGGGATGGGACTCGATTGTCAAAGTTCAGACCTCAATCGCATCCGGCAATCCGCCCCACACAGTCCTGCGCGCCAGCGTTGACGGTATCATCCAGGCTCTGCAATCCGACGTCGCCGTGGAGATCGAGCTCCCCCAGGAGTTCCAGGATGACCTGCCCGCAGGTTGGTACGAAGGCATGCACTTCCGCGGCAAGAACTACATGGTGCCCTTCTACACCCTTGCCAACGGCATGGCCCTCAACCTCGATATCGTCGCCGAAGCCGGCGCAGATCACCTGCTTCCCCAAGCCCCGGAACGGACCTGGAACTTCGACGACTACCTCACCATGATGCAGGCCTGCACTTTCGAACGCGATGACGGCTCACAGGTCTGGGGCGCCGTCTTCTCCGCCGCAGAGACGAATCCCTTCTTCTACTGGCCCGATCAGGTTCTCAGCTGGAACTGGGGTACCGACACCGTAGAGCTACGAGACGGCGAATGGGTCTGCAAGCTGGCCGAAGAGGAAGGTATCGCTTGGCTGCAATGGTTGCAGGACCTCTACTTCGTCCATGGGGTTATCCCCAACCCGAACGGCCTCAGCGCCAGTCGCTGGGACTACTTCTTCCAGAAGTCCCTCCTCGGCGGTATCGGCCCCAGCATCGGCTGGTCACAGCGTCCCGGCGTCGAAGTCGATCCCGATACCTTGGTCGTCACAGATACCGAGCGCGACATAAGATGGATCTTCGTCCAGCCCCCCACCAACCCGGGCGTACCGCACTCACTCTACTGGGGCGGTCCCATGCTGGACGTCAATTCGATCGTCTACCGCGCCGGCGGAGCCAACGAAATCGGCCCGTCCATCGACTTTGCCCTCTGGCTCTCCAATCGGGAAAACCAGAAGTGGATAGCACAGTACCTGCTGCCTGCTCGCGTCTCTGCAGTTGAAGGCGTCACCAACCCCATGCTGGAATGGCACTACGAGCATTACATTCCTTATGGACGGCAGAGAGCCTCCGCACACGGTGGCCGCGCTCGTGAGACCGTCGAACAGCTTGAGCTCGTGCATCAGAAGATCTTCCTGCCTGTCCCACCGGAAGAGGCTGTACAGGATTTCTGCACCACCATTGCCAACCTGGAATGGTACGTGTAAAGTTCAAATACACGCACTGCGTATTGCATTCACCCTAGGGTCGCCCTGCAATACGCAGTGCCCCCACAAAAAATGACAGATAGAGTAGACAAAATCGGCAGCGGCCTGCGAATAGGTCCTATGACGTTTCCGTGGCCGCGCTTGACAATCGCCCAGTCGGAAAAGCTGTGGGGCTACCTCCTCATCATGCCCTTCATGGCCTTCTTCGTCATCTTCTTCCTCCTTCCCTACGGCATGGTAATCTGGTTGAGCGTCGTCGACTGGCATCCCCGCGGCGTCACCGAATATGTAGGCCTCCAGAACTACGCCGATGTCGTCGAAATGCCCAGCGCACAGAAGTCCATGGTCAACTCCTTCTATTACGCGCTGATGGTCGTCCCAATCTCGACAGCCCTCTCGCTCCTGACCGCTATACTTATCGTTTCACTGCGCAGCAGCAACCTGCGCGGCTTCTTCCAGGCCGCCTTTTACCTCCCCGGCGTGATCTCCGGCCTGGCGGTTGCAATTATCTGGCGCTTCGTATTTGATTTCCATGTGGGCGTGCTTAACTACGCCCTCTCACTTATCAATCTGGAACCGGTCAACTGGCTCGGAAGCATATATGCCGCCCTTCCCTCCCTCGCCGGCATGGCCATTGTTTCCAGTAACGGCGTCGCCATCATCATTTTCTGCGCCGCCCTCCTCAGCATCCCTTCCAGCCTCTATGACGCTGCCGCCGTCGATGGCGCCGCCTTCTGGCGCAAGCACTGGGCGATCACTTTGCCCCTCCTGACGCCTGCAATGCTCTACGTGATCGTCGTCTCCACCCTCGGCGCCCTTCAGGTCTTCGTGCCCATCTACGTTCTGACGCGCGGCGGCCCTGTGCACAGCACCATCACAGTTGGTTATTACATCTACAACCAGTTGATCTTCTACGCCAACGCCGGCACCGCCGCCGCCGCCGGACTGCTGCTACTCGTGGCAACCGTCGGCTTTACCATTTTCCAATTCCGTCGCTTTTCCCAAGTTGTGGAATTCTGAACGGAAGGCCCGAACATGGCAACACAATCCCGGCTCAACAGACAGACGCCTTCACTCTTGGAACTGCTGCAACTGCGCCTGCTCCCGGAAGGATCGGCCAGCGCATTACGCTACCTCGCGCTCCTCATGATCCTCGTGCTTGCCGCAATTTCACTGTTCCCGCTCTATTGGGCTCTGATCACCAGCTTCAAGCACCCCTCCGAAGTCGCTACAATTCCCCCCTCCTTTGTTCTGACTCGGCCCGTGCTCAAAAACTACATCGACCTCTTGACCGGCAGCGGCGTTGCCAACTCGCCTGTCCTCAAGTGGTTCTGGAACAGCGTCTTCACCGGCGCAGCCTTCACCCTCGGCGTAGTCCTCGTCGCCTCCCTGGCCGGCTACAGCTTCGCCCGCAAGCAGTTCCCGGGCCGCGATAAGCTGTTCTGGCTCATAATCTCCACAATGCTTGTCCCCGCCTGGTCGACATTGATCGCCTCCTACGTCCTCACCTTGAAACTGGGCATGCACGATACCTACTGGGCCCTTATCCTGCCGGGCCTGGCCTCTCCTTTCGCCCTCTTCCTCTTCCGCCAGTTCGCAGTGACCCTTCCCGACGAACTGTTCCAGGCCGCCCGCATCGACGGCGCTCACGAGCTGCAACTCTGGTGGTTGATCACAATCCCGCTGTCCAGGCCCGTTCTTGCCACACTCGCCATCTTCACCTTTACCTACCACTGGAACGACTTCCTCTGGCCTCTGCTGGTCCTGAACAAACCGCAGATCTACACGATGCCCGTGGGCGTATCCATCATCATGTTCCAGTTGAAAGGCACCGGTCCCGCCTATGGAATAGGTATGTCGGCCGCCATTCTCATGTCCGTTCTTCCCATCGTCGCATTCATACTGATGCAAAAGCAGATGATCCAGGGGATCACCATCGGGTCACTGAAGGGATAGGTCAGCCAGCGCTATCGCAAGGAGCTCTCCATGGACTACAGTCACATTGAGAAACCGGACCTGGGCTACCGCTACGAGTTCAGTATCGATGAACTCGATGCCATGAACGAATGTGTCGAAGCCCACGGCTTCGCCATCATAAAGAACGTTTTGACTGAAGATCTGGTGGAAGATCTTAGAAAGTCCGTTGTGGAGGTGCTCGATCCCGACGGCACGCTGGGCGCGGGCAACAGCTTTACCCACACCGCCTTCGTCGAGCATTCCCCCGCCTCTTGGAAGCTCTTCGACCATGAGCCCTTCATGCGCGTCAACCGCTTCTACTGCGGCGATGGCGGGCTGACCATTCACCGCTCCGCCGCCATCATCCGCAACCCCGGCTCCGACCCACTGGGGTGGCACACCGACTGGCATGGATTTGCGGAGGGTCCTCCGCAAAACGCAGGAGATGTGCTCAATAAGTTTAGCTTGCCCTCTGGGCTCTGGTTCTACATCACCGGCTCCTTCCCCAAGCACGGCGGCCTCGCCGTCATCGCGGATTCGCACGGGTTGGACTGGGAAGGGCCCGAGGGATTCCAGCTGACCCCGGACAAGCGCTCATTCCACCCAATCGGAACAGAGCCGCATAACTACGTCGGCTTCGACGTGCCCGGCATGGTACCGCTCTTCGGCGAGCCAACCGACCAGCTCGTCTTCGCCACCCGCACCTACCACGCCGCCTTCCCCAATCGCATCGACCGCGTCCGCCTCTCCTGCGGTGTCGGCTTCCGCCCCAAGGCATACAAGATCGACGCCCCTTGGCCGCTTCCTGATACCGCCAAGGCCTTCATAAAGGCGCTACCCGAGCGTTATCAGCACTATGTGGAGGAATATACCGGCATCCAGAACGACTGGCGGCCCGACGATGCCGAGCCGCAGGCCGACGCCATGATGGGCTAGTGAGGAGTGTTCAGCAGCGCTTGGCGACCTGAAGCTGCTTCCCCACAATCAAGGACTGTCTATTCTGGTAGGCGGCTGCGCTTTTCAGGGCGTGGCCGTCGGGCCAGTGCAGGCACGTCTTCCTCGGCCGGAGAACTGAATGGACTACAGTCACATCCTAAAGCCCGATCTGGGCTACCGCTACGAGTTCACCCTCGACGAATCCGACGCCGCGCACCAATGCGTCGAGGCGCACGGCTTTGCCATTATCAAGAAAGTCCTCTCAGATGAACTGGTGCAAGAGCTCCAGGAGTCGGTCAAAAAAATTCTTGACCCGGATGACACGTCGGGAGAGGGAAACAGCTTCACCCATTCCTCCTTCATCGAACACTCTCCAGCCATGTGGAAGCTGCTCGACCACGGACCCTACCTGCGCGCACAGCGCACCTTGTGCCAGTCCGAGGACCTGTCCATCCTCCGCTCTGCAGCAATCCTGCGCAATCCCGGTTCCGCACCGCTCGCATGGCACTCCGACTTCTGCGGCTTCTCCAACGGCCCCCGCACCTTCTCAGGCGACGTACTGAATCGCGGCCCTTGGCCGTCCGGCCTCTGGTTCTATATCACCGGCTCCAATCCCGAACATGGCGGCCTGGCACTCATCGAAGACTCCCACCGCAAGGACTGGACCCCGCCCGATGGTTTCCAATTCTCGCCGGATCGACGATCCTTTCACAAAGAGGG
>VYDA01000551.1:5891-6793 GCA_009843665.1 Caldilineaceae bacterium SB0675_bin_29
CCAGAAAGGTACGTCGGTTTCGACGTGCCCGGGCTTGTGCCTGTCTTCACCGATCCCTGCGACCAGATCGTATTCGCTTCCCGCACCTACCACGCCGCCTTCCCCAATCGCACAAATCGCGTCCGGCTCTCCTGCGCCATCATCTACCGCCCGCGTGACTTCAAAATAGAAGCCCCGTGGCCACTCTCGCACGACGCACAGGCCTTCCTCAAGGCTCTCCCCAAACGACTGCAGCCGTTTGTTGAAGGCTACGTCGGCATCGACGATGACTGGAGTGGCGATGATGCTATGATGGGATAATGAATCAGGCGCGTTTGAGTGCCGCCGAGACGCCCTTCCGCAAGCCGCCGCGCTTGGAAGCGGTTCTGAAACGTGTGACTTAAGCCTGGAGTCGGCCGAGAGTCGAGCATGCCTGGGCCCCATAATGCCGGGCCGGCACGTCACCACCTCAAGCCTTACCTTAGAAGGAGCTTTGAATGGATTACAGCCACATACAGAAGCCGCAGCTGGGTTACCAATATGAGTTCACGCTGGACGAGCTGGACGCCGCCCAGGAATGTGTCGAAGCCCACGGCTTTGCCATCGTCAAGAGTGTCCTCTCGGATGAACTCGTTGTAGAACTCCAGGAATCGGTCAAGCAGGTGATCGACCCCGACGACTCGCTCGGCGAAGGCAACAGCTTCACCCACACATCCTTCATCGAACACGCCCCCGCAATGTGGAAAATGTTCGAACACGAACCCTTCATGCGCGCCCAGCGCGTCTTCTGCCAGGCCGAAGAGCTCACCATCAACCGCACCGCCGCCATCATCCGCAACCCCGGCTCCGACCCCCTCACCTGGCACTCAGACTTCTGTGGCTTCTCCGACGGCCCCCCCACCTTTTCAGGAGACATACTCAAC
>VYDA01000497.1 GCA_009843665.1 Caldilineaceae bacterium SB0675_bin_29
CGGACCTCTATATCGCCTGCGGCATCTCGGTCGCCATCCAGCACCTGGCCGGAAAGGGGAACAGCAAGATCATCGTCGCAATCAACAAGGACGCCGACGCCCCGATCTTTCAGCGCGCCAAATACGGCATCGTCGACGATCTGTTCCAGACCGTCCCCGCGCTGACGGCCGAGTTCAGCAAACGGCTCAAGTAATGTTGTCTCGATCTGGGGAGCAGCGTGCGGGGCTTCTCGCGCTGCTCTCGGCTGTTGATCGCGCTGTTCATCTGTGCTATACAAGAATGACGGCTGTTCCTGCTGCGGTACGGCTGCGAGACTCCGCGGCAACGGGATTCAGCTTGCCCTGCCATTAGCAGGTGGACTGTCAGGTAAGGCGAGGAACGCCTGGTCATAGCAACCAGAATTTCGTGGTCCCACCGGCCCCGCGCACGCGGGAATGCCGGATGTCCGTTTCCCAGCGTGCTGGAAAGCGCGCTGGCGCTGTGGTGATGCGCAATGACCGAGTATAATGCCCACTTTCGCTGTTTTCGGGGCTGCGCCGGTACATACTCAATATATGAGGTACTCTATACCTGTCCTCAGTGCGGAGGTCTGTTGGAGGTAGAGCACAATATTGGCGCCCTGCAAGAGCGATCCGCTGACAGCTGGAGACGTCTCTTCGACAGCCGCGTCGGCACCACAGAATGGCCCTATGGCAGCGGGGTCTGGGGCAAGAAAGAGTGGATTATGCCGACCATCGCTGACGACAACGTGGTCAGCATGTACGAAGGCAACACCAATCTCTTTTGGGCCGAGCGGCTTGGCCGGCAAATTGGTCTCTCCGATCTGTGGGTCAAGTTGTGCGGGAACAGTCACACAGGCAGCTTCAAGGACCTTGGCATGACGGTCCTCGTCAGCGTCGTAAAGCAGATGCGCGAGGAGGGTGTACCGGTCCGGGCCGTGGCCTGTGCCAGCACCGGTGATACCAGTGCCGCGCTGGCCGCTTACGCCGCTGCAGCCGGCATCCCCGCCGTCATCTTTCTGCCCGAAGGCAAGGTCAGCCCCGCGCAGCTGATTCAGCCCATCTCCAACGGCGCCCATGTACTCGCCCTCGACACAGACTTCGACGGTTGCATGCGCGTGATTCGCGAAATTACCCACGACGGCGACAGCCCTGACTCCTCAATCTACCTGGCGAATTCGATGAACTCCTTGCGCATCGAAGGCCAGAAAACGGTCGGCATCGAAATCGTGCAGCAGTTTGACTGGGAAGTACCGGACTGGATCATCGTCCCCGTTGGCAACCTGGGTAATATCAGCGCCATCTACAAGGGGCTTAAGCTGATGAGGGACCTTGGTGTAGTCGACCGGCTGCCTCGCCTGGTCGCGGCCCAGGCGGCAAAGGCGAACCCTTTCTATCTGAGCTACCTTAACGGATTCAGCCGGAGGGTGAGTGTGGAAGCCCAAACGACCTTGGCGTCCGCCATTCAGATTGGAGATCCGGTCAGCTACGAAAAGGCCGTGCAGGCGATTCAGGCGACCGCGGGCATCGTCGAGCACGTAGAGGAACACGAAATGGCCGCGGCCTCTGCCATGGCTGACGCCACCGGGATGTACACATGTCCGCATACCGGGACAGCCCTGGCCGCGCTGTTCAAGCTTCTGCAACGAGAGGTCGTACAGAGCCACGAGCGGGTGATCGTTGTCAGCACGGCCCACGGGTTGAAATTCACGCCCTTTAAGGTCGGCTACCACGAGGGCACGCTGGCGGAGGTGGAAAGCGATCTGGCCAACCCGCCGGTCTACCTGCCTCCCGATGCCGAAATCGTTCGGGATACAATACAGCGAAAACTCGCATGATCGGTACGGGCCGTTTAGTCGCTTAACCAGCGCATTGCCGTTGGCGGATGAAACGGTCCCTGTGAGGCCTCGAACATCTCTCGAACGCAGTGACCGAACAAAGCAGGGCCCCCCTCGACTACACGCCTACCTCCTTTTCCCAGGGCAGAATGGACTTTTCCTGGGAAGAGTTGACGCCCCAGCAACGGGCCCGGCACTACGCCGACAGGCACGCCGGCAAAGGTCTCATCGGCGGCGACCCCCGGCGGCGCCCCAATTCCGAAATCCTGCCTGCCTGGGCGAAGGACCGGTCCATCGTGCGTGCCCTGGCCCTCGACGATCACCGTGCTGCCAACGGCGAGCGGTTCCGCCGGCAGATCGCCGGCGCCCGCCCTCTCGAAATTGAGATCGGATTCGGCCGCGGCGACTTCCTGCTGGACCGTTCGGCCCGTATGCCGGATCGACTGTTCATCGGCTTTGAAGTCAAAACGAAGGCGGTGCGTCTGGCGCTCAGCCGCCTGGAGAAGCAGAGTCTGGACAACCTGTGGCTGAGCGACGACGACGCCAGAGTGGGCCTTCAGATGGCGATCCCCGATCGCCGCGTCGACGCAGTTCACGTGCTTTTCCCCGACCCCTGGTGGAAGGCCCATCACAAAGTCAAGCGCCTTTTCTCGCCACCGTTCGTCGACCTGCTGGCGGTCAAATTGCGTCCGGGCGGTTATCTGCACCTGAAGACTGATGTGGCACAGTACGGGGAACTGGTGCGCCACCTGCTGTCCGGCCACCCGGCATTCTCCGACCACCGCCCGCAGCTGGCCGACCAGGTCGGGCCCTACCGGCCCACGCACCGCGAACACTGGTGCCAGGAGAATGGAATGCCGGTGTGGGCGTACTATTTTGCCAGGCAACACGGAGCATAGCGGCCTGTCAGGCCGGCACGCTTAGCAGAAGAATCAGCTGCGTCCAGCGTGCCCATTCTTTTGAGCGACGCACTCTCACCTGTCCCCACAAAGTGGCTGGACCTGGGGCACCGCACAAGAAGACAGCCGATATCCAGGGCGAGAAAAGAAAATTCCCGGCCGGAACCGGCTGGTTACGCCGTGTGTAATGTAGAGGAGTAGCGGCCGGTTGTGCTTGGGGAGTAGCCTGGCTCTTAGCGCCGGTGAGCGAGGTGTATCTGCTGGCGCAGCTCGCGACGGGCGGTGTTGAGGTTCTCCTTTATCTTGAAGAAGACCGCCTCCGTCACCTCCATCTCCTGTGAAATCAACAGCTCTTCCAGTGCCTCAACGATGCGCAGGACCTTGGCTTCCAGCAGTTCGACGGTCGTCGCATAGAGCGATTCGGGCAAAAAGTAGAGTAGGATGACCAGGCCCCAAGCGCCGAACGCCAGAACCCTGTTTCCGCCCATGCCGAGTTGGTCGCGAAGTAGAAACAGCGAAATAACCCAGAGCACAACCGCTGCAGCCATCAGGTCGTATCGCGTTATCGGGCGCGCCGCGCTGATATCCTGCATGCTCGGGGCCAGCTGATCGTAGGTCTTCAGTCGTGCCAGCCACATGTTGAAAAGCCGGCACTGCTTGCGGTTGACTCTATTCTGATCGTAGTGGGCCAGTTCCAGCGCACGTTCCCGGCACTGGTCGGCCAATTCATAAAACTCTTTGCGGGTTAGTTCTGCCATGGAACGAATCTGCCAGATACTCGGAACGGTCCAGTCGAACGGCGCCGGCAAACCGCGTTTGGTAACGGTTCCGGTCTGATGATGGCGTTTAGAAGGTACCCCCGCCAAATCACGTACTCCCGGCTGATCTGTGGGCCTATGTTGGGCGCAGGCCAGCCAGGATCAGATGAGCCACATGGGCATAAACCAAAGCAGCCCAGCCAGTATCACAGCGTTAATGGCGTTTTCCACCGTTCCAATGCCGGCCTGCCGGGAGAACGGCCATACTCGTGCCCGGGCGAATGCCCGCAGAAACAGGGGGAACGCGCCGAGAACGAGAATCGTCCACACTGGCACAGCCCCCGATGCCATCAACAGAATAAGAGCGATAAACCCGGCAATAGAGATTATCGCGGCAACGTCCAGTCCCCGTTCGGGACCGAATACAACAGCAAGTGTGCGTCTGCGCAGACGCCAGTCCCGGTGCCAGCTATAGAAGCCGTAGGACTGATAGGCCAGCCAGACGAACGTCGCTGGTGCGAAGGCGATCAAGAGGACGAGCCGCGTGATCGTTTCGGTCAGCACAAAGTAGGTCCCCAGCAAAGGGATGAAGCCCAACCCCAACCAATATGCTAGGTCGCCGAGCCACCAGATTCTGCGGGCGAAGCGGATGCCCGGCCACAGGGACACGCTGCACATCAGCCCGCTGATCAGCGCAAAGAACCAGACAGGCCAGTCGGTGAAGATACCGAGCCAAAGCGCCGCAAGCACAAAGATCGTCCCTGAAGTCAAACCAAGGCTGAGGAATGTCTGGGGCCGCAGCAAGCCCTGTTGCATCCAGTCAAAGCCATCATAGGGCCACGCCGGCGACGGCCGCGTCGAGTTGCGCACATTCTCTCCTGAAGCGTACTGCCCCTCGCTGCGAACATGGCGCCTGAAGTCCACGTACGCGCCGAGGTAATTGCAGGCCAAAGCCAGTGCGCCGTAGGTCAACACCAACACGGCTGCCCACCAGATGCTGACCGTCCCCGTTTGCCAGCGGGCGGTTGCGACCCCCCAAAGGATGGGCATCAGCAGCGCTGGAAGTGCTCGCATACGCCCCATTTGGGCGATTACGCGGAAATAACCGACACGTCTGGAACCCATCCGGGCGTGCTGGGATTGGGCAGCCTCTGCGTTACTTTGGTGAACTTCGGACGGTACTCGACTGTACATTTGTTGTCTGTTTACGTCTCCTCCTTGCTCGTCCACATTCTATCAGCTATATCCGATATGCTCAACCGAGCAAGAGAAGTCTGCCATTCCGCCGCGGCCGATCGTCTGCAGCAGCCGCCAAACCGGTTGCTGCTGCAAGGAAACAGTCCAACAGGTCCTGAATCGAAACCGGACAGCCGTGAAGGGCCTCAGTGGAGGACCCTCCAGCGCTCGTACAGTGGTGTACCGTCCTGCTGCACATACACCTTTTCGAGCTCCAGGCGGCCGCCCCAATCCTTAACGACTCCCTCGAAAGCTTCACGCCTTCCTCGGAAAAGCTCATTACCCGGTGCTCGCAGTAGGTAGACGTTGTCAACGTTTTGCAGAAAGGGCTCGATTCGCTGGATGAATGCCCCGTCCGGCTCCGACAGGGAACCATAGCCAAATACCTCGACAGGCCTGACTGTCCCCTCGCTTAGAAATCGGACTGGCGCCTCCATCCCCCAATCAAGAACGATTGGGGCGCCCATACTTCCGTGGCGCAGGTCATAGGCGAGGTGGTAGGAGGCGTCCGAATGGTCCACCAGCCCACCGCTGCGCGTCAGCGCGCCGTGGTAGGCGGCGGTTGCCCTCAGATCGAGCAGCACGCTGGCACACACAAGGATCGCAAGGATGAATTGGAGAGCAGACAATCGTACGATGGGCAGCTTCATCCGGTAGCGCGAGGCCAGGGCGCGAAGCCGTTCAGGCGCCAAGATCCTGCTTTTCACACGTCCCTCGCCTCCTGTGACGTCAGGTCGCCGCGCTCCGTTCGTCTCCGTACACTCTATTGGAGCAGCACTTCGCCAGAGTTCATGCAGGGCAACGCCTGTTATGGCGATCACGAGCGGATGAAGCAAAGCGTAGTGGGTGACGAACAGATCGCTGACGGTGAACAAACTGGCTGCAAACGCCGCGACGAGCAATAAGAGAGGTGGTCCGACCACACGGCGGCCAGCGGGGCGCGAAAGAGCGACCGCAGGGAGTAACAGCGCCAGCCAGGGGGCGAACGCGTTCCGTTCGATCGCACCCAGATACCAGAGATGGTCGCCGCGCAGAGTCTGGAGCAGCTGCTGCCAGCGCACCGACGCGTTTGACCAGATTGCGGCATTGTCCACGCCATAGTAGCTGCTGCCTAGGTTTTGGGTGATAATCGTAAGTGTGCCGCCAGTCTTGAGGTTGAACAGAATGAGGGGTACCAGGGGCAAGGCGAAGGCGAAAGCGGTTGCGAAGGGCACAACCATTGGAGGCAATTGCCGCATCCGGGCAAGCCTGCCCTGGGAAGGATCTGCAAGCGGAATCCGGCGGCCCCCACCTCCATCAGTGCGGCGCAGATTCCCGCCTCTATGCCACAGCCACCATGCTGCGCTGATCGTGCCAAAGGGCATGACTACCCACGCCGCCAGCAGTTTGGCGTAGACGGCAAGCCCACCGCAGAGGGCCGCCAGTATCAGGGCGCGGCCCTGTCCGAGCCGAAACCAACGGAGCGCCAGCCAGATACAGGCGAAGGTAAGAGGAAAGGTGACATTCGTGACGAAAATCCCCTGTCGCTGCCAAAACACAAAACTGGGCGCGGCGGCCAGGAGGGTCAGGCAGGCGAGAGCGGCAGGAGAAACGGGTGCAACGGGGACAGCTCTGCGTTCGCCGAGGGCCAGCCACTCCGAAACGCTTCGTTCCAGTGCCAGCAGACCAAGAACGGCCAGGGTCAGAGGCAGGAGGCGCAGATTGGGCACGCCGATGCCCGTTGCCGCCAGAAACGGCAGCGCCAGATAGACGTTCAGTGCACCGATGTAGTCCTGTACCATCAAGGGAAGATTGTGGCCGAAGACGGAAACGGTCGCGTCGCGAAACGCGGTCACCGGTGTGCCATGGAGAAGCTCCATCGCGTTGATGCCTGCCTCCTTCGCTTCATCGTAGTGGAGACCGGGCAAACCCAACTGAAATGCGGCCAGAAAAAGAAAGAGGCCGACTGAAGCAACCAGCCAGCCAATTCGTACCTTCCTCTGCCCGCGCGTCATTCGACGATCAGTTCCAGATCGCTGGCGAAGGACAGGTAGTTCCAGCCGCTGGCATAGAGCC
>VYDA01000433.1:0-6355 GCA_009843665.1 Caldilineaceae bacterium SB0675_bin_29
CCCTCCCTTGTGCGGGGGCGCCGCCCCCGCAACGCCCCCGGCCAACAACATGCCTCGTCGACCGGGTGCCGATATTGGTGGCGGGTGCCTAGTCGAAGGTATACGGCCAGGCCTGGCGCCTGCATTGCGTCTCGCCCAATGACGGTAAACAACGCCAGCCACCGCTGGCACTGAATTCACCGCCGGACTGTTCCCACCCCAAATCTGGGATGAACGCACTGCTTTCAACCCTCTTGACTTCCCTGAACACTTCCATCTAAAATGAATTGGCGCTTGCAACGGCACCTGCATATGCCATTGCCTTTGACACCGGAGCTGTCGAAGCCATGGACACTCGCTACCTGACCGTACTACGTCACGCCAAAGCTAAACAGACGAGCGTTTCCGGAGGAGACATCGGCCGCCCTCTGGCCAAGACCGGCTTCAGACAGTTGCAGCGAGTTTGCCGGATACTCGAAACAGTGTCTGAAAAGCCTGACTGGATCGTATCTTCACCCGCGCTGCGCACACGCCAGACTGCAGAGAGGGTCGCCGAGTTGATCGGCTACAAGCGCAACTTTGGCTGGAATGACCGCATTTACGCCGCCGCTCCCTATACGCTGCTCAACATCCTGCAGGAAACCCATGACAGCGCCTACCACATCCTCTTGATTGGCCACAACCCAAGCGTTGCCCAACTGGTTTCAGGCCTGTGCGCCGGCACTGACGGCCGCATGAACCTGCGCTTCCCAACCGCGGCACTGGCACACTTCGAAGTGGATATCGCCCGCTGGCGGCAACTGCATTGGGGCAGCTGCGAACTGCGTTTCCTTGTCGCGCCTCGCTTCCTCAAGGGACTGAAAAACGCCTGACCTCCCGCTGGCAATTCGAGAGCCTCTGTTAATCGACTACCCAAAGACAAAACGGTCCAGGTACCCGTTGCGAAACTTGCCTTCGGGATCTGTCGACTGCTGTAACTTCCTGAAATCCTCCATCCTGGGATAGGCCGCCTGCACCTCCTTGGGGGACATCGAGAACAGCTTGCCCCAGTGCGGACGGACCTCATAAGGCGCGAGCGCCTCCTCAACCAGCGGCATAACCTCGCGCACCACCGGCCAGTTCTTTCGCCACGAGAAGTGAATACCGATGGTCGGCGTGCCGTAACTCTGACTCAGCCACAGCCGGTCGGCCGCAACCGAGCGAATCTCCGAAATCCAAAGCATTGACCTGAAATTCTCTCGTAGGCCCTCCACCGCCTGCAACGCAGGTACCGCATGCGCCCGCGGCACGAAGTACTCGGTCTGCAGTTCGTCGCCGCTGGCCGGCGTGCTGTCAATCTGGAAGTGGTGCAGCCTGTCGTGCCACGCTCCCGGAATGCCCATCTGCAACGTCAGGCCCTCCGCCGATAGGTCAGGGACCGGATGCACGTGGGTGGAAGCCGCCCGCGCCCCGTAAACTTCCAGCGGTAGCCCAAGGTCGACCGGATTCAGTTCTGTTGCTCCTTGGCCGTTCCCCTTGCCTGAAGGGCCCGTGCGATGCTTGAACCAGACCTGATTGACCATTCCGTCCTGCCAGTCCGGGAAAAGACTGACGCTGTAGGCGCCGGACATGATCTCATCGAAGTTTTCGTAAAGTTCGGTCGCAGGCAGATCCTCGTATACATACTGCTGCATCGAAAAAGCAGGTTCCATCGCCAGGGTCATTCTCGTCACAACTCCGAGCCCGCCCAGCGCAACCACCGAGCCTTCGAAAACCTCTCCGTCCTCTGCCAGTGTGAGCGACTTCAGCTCACCGTCTGCCGTTACAAGATCCAGTCCCACCACTGCCGTTGACAGGTTGCCGTTCCCATCGCCTGAACCGTGCGTTCCCGTCGAACAGGCACCTGCCACCGTTATATGCGGCAGCGAAGCAGTATTGTGCAGCGCCACCCCCTCCGAGTGCATGAGCGTACACAGTTCACCGTACGTGATGCCGCCGTTGCAGGTAACGGTGCCGCGCACGTGATCGAACTCGAGAGGCGCATTCAACTGCTCCAGCGAAATGTATGCCCCTGAAGGGTCCCCATGCACTTCCTGCGTTCCGTCAACGTCGACCTGTGCATCAATCGCCGCTGCGTCATTGAAGGAGTGGCGCGCGCCCAGCACGCGCACCTTGCGGCTGGCCCTGACAATCTCCTGCAACTCTTCGACGCTCCGCGGCTCGTGAACTGGTGCGGACGCGAATCGTATGTTTTCAGACCAGTTACGTAATGTCATCAGCGGTGGTCCTCCCCTTTCGGGTCACTGGCTCTTGATGGCTTCACATCTGGTTACCTTGTTCGATTTCAGCTGTCGTATCCATCACCGCCTCTGCCACCTCCATGACTCGCGGCAAAAACGCTAAAACCTGCTTGCAGCGGGCCTCCAGATCGGCGGCCGACGTAATTCCAAGGTCGTTCAACATCGACAGGTAGCCCTGTTGCAGCCCGTCTCCAACGTCGTCGCAACCGTTGAAGTCGAGAATCCACTGGCAGCGTGAATACGTTGCAACAATCCAGAAGACCGCTTCACGATGAAGCCCTTGTTCAATCAGCTCCCGACTGCCACCGATGGCGACACCGCGTGCCGCTGCACTGATGTCTCCGGCATACGGAAAATCCCCTTTGGGTAGGCTTTTGGCCCGTTCAAACGCACTGGCGACCGCCTCCAAATGCTCTGAAGCCTGGCTCTGGCCCCAATCGGCGCACCCCAAAAGGTGCAGCAACTGCTCGTGAAATCCCGGCCTGCCATGTTCAAATAGAAGGTCACGGACCTCCACGTATCTGCGCCTGACCGTCGGTGCCCGCAGTCCCGCCAGTAGCAGAATGAGAGCCGTCAGGCTGGTCCCGAACAGCCAGGCTGTTACCCTTTCATGCAGCGCCGCCGACCTGTCCAACGATTGGAGCCGGGCCGAAGCCGTCGCCGCCGCCGCCCTGCACCGTCGCCGCACCCATTGCCGGTAGGCATACCTCCCTGCTACTTCCCTCTGCAACCGCTTTAGCCTCCCCGAGGGATCGGCATCGATCTTCATCACCCAGGTCCCACCCGCGAGATGAGGATCTCCAAGGACGGTCTCGGCTGAGAAAATCCTCTGCGGCGCCTCAAACGTCACCTCCAGCAGGACGCCGCAGTAACTGAACTTGCCAGGTTTTCGTGTCGGAGGATGCGTCAGTACCACCGTAACATCCACGTCGGAACTTGCCGGCAGCAGCTTCTCGTCGGGTAGAGTCGTGACCGAACCGGTAATGAAGGCCCCTTCCAGGCCGGGCAGTCTTATTCCTTCGCGCTGCACCCACTTTTCCGCCGCAAGCTTGGCTTCCCCCACTAGCAAGACTCTCTCCCCCATTCGCTCCTGCCAGCTTCGCGACATTCCTTTTTCTAACTCAGATAAACTGTGCTGCTGAAATTCCGGCCCTGGAGCCGCTTCAATTTACAATAGTTGGCATCTTCAAGAAAGCCTCCGGGCGACCTCAAACTGCGCCTATCTGCGCAAAACAGTGCGAGCAAATTGGCCTGAGTGCATTCGGCATTTAAGATAAAGTAGACACGTGAAAGAGCTGCAAGAAAGAGAGAAGTTGCGCGGCTGGCGCATCGCAGCCGGGTGGAGGACGGCCGACGCCTTCCTCTTGGATTCCGCGACCCGGCCGAGATCAGTACAATGACACAGAAATGGACTAGCGCCGACATCCCCGATCAGACAGGCCGCACAGTATTGGTTACCGGAGGCAATAGCGGCCTGGGCTTTCACACCTGCCGCCTGCTGGCTGAAAAAGGGGCACGCGTTCTGCTGGCAAGCCGCTCCTCTCAGCGCGGCGATCAGGCCCGAACGGAAATCCTTCAGGCTTTTCCCGACGCTCAGCTGGAGGTCATCTCCCTCGACCTGGCTGACCTGGAATCTGTGCGTCACTGCGCTGCCTCCCTCCGTACCGACCTGGACAGCCTTCACATCCTCGTTAACAATGCCGGCGTCATGGCGATTCCCCGCCAGGAGACCGCCCAAGGATTTGAACGGCAGTTCGGTGTCAATCACCTCGGCCACTTTGCTCTGACCGGCGCATTGCTTCCTCTCCTGCTGAAAACGCCGGCCAGCCGTATCGTCAACGTCAGCAGCATGGCCCACCGTAACGGCCGCATGAACTTCAGCGACCTTCACGGTCAGCGAAAATACAGCCCTTTTGGCGCCTATTCCCAGAGCAAACTGGCCAATCTCCTTTTCACCCTCGAACTGCAGCGCGGGCTCGAATCCAATTGTGACGGCACGATGTGCGTTTCCGCCCATCCTGGCTTTTCCGCGACAAATCTGCAATATGTCGCGGCGAAAGAGAAGGGGTCCGCAGTCGAACTGATTCTTATGCGGATTCTGAACGCACTTCTCTCGCAGAGTGCGGAACAGGGCGCATTGCCGCAACTGTACGCCGCCACCGCCCACGATGTCAGCGGAGGCGACTACACAGGGCCGGACGGTTGGATGCAGATGCGTGGCTCTCCAGTGAAGCACCGGGCCAAAGAAACAGCCTATGACACTGTGGCAGCGCAGGAGTTGTGGCGCCTATCAGTTGAATTGACCGGGGAGCCTTTCGAACAGTTGCAAGACTAACGTCGCAATAAGCCTGTCTGCCTGATCAGATTTGGCCGTTCGCTCCCATTGAATCCATCAAGTTGTCGGAGGCAAACCAATGTCGACCCTTTCCCCAAGCTGGCAACTGTTCATCGACCAGCACCCCCAGTGCATGAGAGTACTGCGCCAGTTGAGCAACCTGGACTGGTACCAGACCGGCGGCTGGTCATCATTCATTGGCCCCTACCATGCCGGCATCTACATGCAGGTCGCCAAAGGCAATTGGTACAACTACGGCCTGGACGGAATCCACTTTGAGTTCGGGCTGACACAGGATAACCTCGACTCAAAGACCCTTTCCATCGATCTGCACGTCTGCCACAAGAATCTGTTTGACCGTGAACGGTTCAACTCACATACAGTCGACAGGATGGAGGAATTAGTGATTGGGTGGGGAGTTGAGGGGACCAGGTTCTCACGCACCAACCTGACCGAGCGGTTGAGCCTTCCCGTACGCTTTACGAAAACGGGATTCGGCAAGCAGATTGCCGCAGCACTCACCCGGATGAGCGAATTGGCGCCGATCATCGACGACGGCCTGAACATTCTGTAAAGGACCCCCCAATGTACAACCACGCGCCCCCGAACTATCTCTGCCCTTTCTGCACGGTTGCTTCCGGTCAAGAACACGAAACCGTATACACTGTCGCCTCCGACATTGTGCTGCGCGCCAATCTTGTAGTCGGCTTCATCTCCTCCCACTGGAGGCCCCGTAACCCGGGCCATGTCATCCTCATCCCTTGGGACCATTACGAAAACATCTACGATCTCCCGGACGAATACGGGACCGAAATCTTCCGGGCCAGCCGCCGCATCGCGCTGGCGATGAAGGCGGCCTACGGCTGCGATGGCGTCTCAACCCGTCAGCACAACGAACCCGCCGGCTACCAGGATGTGTGGCACTTTCACCAGCATGTCTTCCCTCGCTATACCGGAGACGAACTCTATACTCGCTCCGCAGAAAGATTGCTCACCACGCCTTCAAAGCGCCGTCCCTATGCAGACAAACTGAGGAGCGCTCTGGCCAATGTTGATTGATAGGGTAATGCGTTAATGACACTCTCTCTGCCCCTCCCCCAACTCGCAGACCAATTCCTTCTCGACCCCGGCGTCGTCTATCTCAACCACGGTAGCTTCGGAGCCGTGCCCCGACCCGTCTTCGAGAGCTATCAGTACTGGCAGAAAGAACTGGAGGCAAATCCCGTCATCTTTCTGGGAAGACGCCTTCCCGACCTGCTGTCCCATGCCAGGGAAAGGCTGGGCGCATTCATAAACGCAGCGCCAGACGATCTGACATTCGTCCCAAACGTTACGTACGCCCTCAATATCGTAACCCGCTCTCTGGAACTGCGCCCCGGCGACGTCGTTCTGACCACAGATCACGAGTACGGGGCAATCAATCGCGCCTGGCGCTTCAACTGCCAGAAGAGCGGTGCCGAGCTCGTAAGTCAGCAGATAGCTGTTCCCGTCACAGATCCCACCGCAGTCGCCGAGCAGATCTGGACCGGTGTCGACGAGCACACCAAAGTAATCGCCATGAGCCACATTACCTCGCCCAGCGCGCTGATTCTGCCCGTCGCCGAAATCTGCCGGCGGGCCAGGGACGCGGGAATCATCACCGTCGTCGACGGCGCGCATGCGCCCGGTCATCTGGATCTGGACATGGAAAAGATCGGGGCGGATTTCTACGGCGGCAACTGCCACAAGTGGCTCAGCAGCGCCCGTGGGGCCGGCTTTCTCT
>VYDA01000433.1:6365-6760 GCA_009843665.1 Caldilineaceae bacterium SB0675_bin_29
ACCTGAGCGTGCCCGCCGCCATCGTCTTCCAGTAGCGAAACGACTGGCCGCAAGTGCGTCAGGCCTGCCACCAACTCTTGCTCGAGAGCGAACAGCGCATACTTGAAATGTCCGGCCTGCCCCCAATAAGTCCTCAATCAATGTGGGCACAGATGCGGGTCGTCCTGCTTCCCGGCAAGATCGAAGCCTATCAGCGGCTCTGGGAGGAAGATCGCATTATCATTCCCGTCGGCCAGCACGGCGGCCAGCCTGGAGTGCGCATCTCCGTTCAGGCCTACAACAGCCCCGACGACCTGGACACCCTGATCCGGGCATTGAAAAAGGGGGCCGCCTCTTCCTGAACCCCTTCGCCAGCCCTTGCCTCCGGTTTCACCTTTCACGCATGCTTCAAAAGC
>VYDA01000426.1:0-2693 GCA_009843665.1 Caldilineaceae bacterium SB0675_bin_29
TGCCCGTCGGGATCGACGCCACGTCCAGCCGGGTTGCCTCCCCCAGCCTCATGATGATTCCTTCACCATAACGTTTGTTCAGATTGGCGATGGTAACTTCCAGCGCTTTGGCCGGCCCACTATCGGTTGATCGTTTTGTTGTCATCGTTCTCCCTTATGGCCTGTTTTCGGCATCCTCTGACCTGTTCTACGCGCCTTTTCAAGGCAAAGGCGCCGGAGTAGTCCCCGAGAGGACTGATTGAGCTTATTATAGAACATGTGTTCAGATTTTGCCAAAACACCCTCGCAGCGGATCTGTCCTTGAATGGCCTCCCGTTCCTCTCCGGGGCGGTGAATCAGTGTTCAGAAGGCAAGGAGATTGGGGAGACGAGCCGGGAGTGAATGCCCTCCGGCAGGCCCGCGCGGAGGCGGCGATTGAACTGAGGAGGAGTCGATATTGTCCTGGTCCATACGAGCTAAGTTCCCGGAACTGGGTGCGAGCGGTTACGGTGCGCCACGCGGAGACGCGAAGTGAACTGGAATCAGTCTTGGCGCCCGCAATTCGCATTCTTTCGCTATCCAATTCTTGTCTATTGAAGGCATCACCGACTATAATCCTCGCGCGATGCGGTTCCCCTCACTCGGACTACAGATCTCAGCTACTTCGGACGTGTTTAGAAAAACCTCCATTCCCACTTCAGAACCGACGCGGCAACTGTGCCCAACGGTGGCGCGTCATTTGGACCTGGCATGAGTGTAAATCGTCGAAAACTGAACAGAGCCTGGGAAACGCTGCGGTCGCTGCCGATCCCTGCCATCGGCTCGGATCGACTGGTCGATCTGCATGATGACCTGCTACATTACGACACGGTGATTGCACAGGAGATGCGGGAGTATCTGCGGGGGCGGTTCATTAATCGGATCCGCGTACAGATCGACTGGGAGTTGGAGGAGACGCTGCGGTCGTTCAAGCCGCAGACATCAGCGGAGATGGAGTGCAGGCGGGAGTTGCTGCGCTACAAAAGACGCATTGATGACGTAGTGCGCCAACTGCTCGTCGGCCAGCCGGAAGAACCCCCTCTCGAAACATAGCGCGTCAGCTTTTTCCTCTTCAGCCCTCTAGACGATATCCCGTAGCAGGAGATCATCGATCGTTTCCCGGCGCTGCGCCAGTTGCGCGACCCCGTCGCGCAGCATCACCACGGCCGGGCGCAGGGCTCCGTTGTAGTTGCTGGCCATCATCAGCTGGTAGGCGCCACTGACCGGAACGGCCAGCAGTTCCCCGGCTTCGATATCGGGCAGTGGCAGGTCCTCGATCAGGAGATCGCCGCTCTCGCAGTATGGACCGGCCAGCCAGGCGTTTTCGGGAACCGGCGGCCTAGCCAGCGGGTCGGTGACCGGCAGGGCAGAATAGCGCGCCTGATAGAGGGCCGGGCGAATGTTGTCCGCCATCCCGCCATCGAGCAGAAGCCAGCGCCGACCTCCCGCATGTTTGACGGTTCCTACACGATAGATGGCAACCCCGGCGCGGGCGACAAGGCTGCGTCCCGGCTCCACCTGCAGACGGGGCAAGGGCCGAGAACGGGGCGACAGCTTCTTTGCCAGCGCGGCCGCAACTGTGGCGACGTAGTCCTCGATCGACTGATGGGGGAGATCGGCTTCGTGGTAGGCGATGCCCCAACCGCCGCCGGGGCTCAGCGCCTGGGGCCACCAGTTGATCTCCTGCTGTAGGCGGCCAACCAGCTCGCATATCACATCCAGAGCGGGCAGGACCTGTTCGGGCGCGTGAAAGTGCGATCCCTGGTGGAAATGCAGCCCAGTCACGCGCAGTCTATTGCGCTGGCAGAAAGCCACTGCATCGACACATTCATCGGCGTCCATCCCGAATTTGCTGTCGTGCTGACCCGTCTGGCGGAATTGATGTGTGTCGACGGCATAACCAGGCCGTACCCGCAGCCAGAGATCGGGGGCGGAAACGCAGGCTTGGGCCAGTTGGGCGATGCGCGCCAGCTCAGGCAGGTTGTCGACGACAAGCGTGCCGGCGTGGACGAGTCCGGCCTGCAGATCGGCTTGACTCTTGTTCACGCCGTGCAGAAGGATCTGGGCGGGCAGGACACCTGCGGTGCGGGCGACGTGCATTTCACCGACGCCGGTGCAGTCCAGAAGCAGGCCGTGAGCCGCCATCAGACGGGCCATGGCCAGATTGAGAGACGCTTTGCCGGCATAGGTGATGCCGGCGGGGCCGGGATAGTGGCGACTGAGGGCATCTCGATAGGCGTGTACGGCGTTGTCGATGGTGTGCTGATCATAGATATAGAGAGGTGTACCCCATTCGGCGGCCAGCTGGTTCAGGTCACAGTCGCCAATGTGGAGCGAGGGGGCGCCATTTTTGCTGGGACACAGTGCAACGGTGTCGGGGAAGAGTGAGAGACGGTCACGATACATGGCAGGGACCTTTGGGTTCAGATAGATTTCGGCGGCGACTGCTGAAGTTTCGGACAGCGGTGTGACAGATTGTAGACTGCACCAGGCGGAATCTACAGGAGCACCATGAGAATACCGCCGATGGTGATCAGGCCGCCGATGATGCTGTTAAACGAGGGAATCTCGCGCAGCAGGAGCGCGCCCAGCAGCACGCCGCCCAGCACCTCCTGCGTGGCGATGAGATTGACATAGGTGGCGTTCACCCGCCGCAGGGCCGCGTTGTAGAGGGT
>VYDA01000426.1:2703-5884 GCA_009843665.1 Caldilineaceae bacterium SB0675_bin_29
CAGTCCGACTATGCTGGCAACGGCGGGCCAGTTGAAGCTGCCAGGGGTATGGGCCGCGGCCGCGGCTGGAAGCAGCCAGATTGCAGCCAGCATGTAGACTGTGCCGGCATACACCAGCAGTGGAAAACGTTCTCGCTGGCTGCGGCCGGCTATGCTGTAGATGGCGTAGGTAATGGCGCTGCCGAGAGCCAGCAGATCCCCGATCAACATTCGGCTTGTGAAGTTGTACGATGCGGTGCCGTTTTGCTGAACGAGCGCGAGTAGCGGCTCGAACCCGGAGAGAACTGCCACGCCCAGGACAGCCACAACGATGCCCAGCCACTTGCGCTTCGTCAGCGGTTCCCGGAGCACGAAGCGGGACAGGAGGGCGACCCAGATAGGGGCGGTATACATGATCGCCAGGCTGTTGGTAATTGTCGTAAATTCGAGAGAGTAGGCGTAGAAGAAAAAATGGAGAGCGGCGACCAGCCCGACGAGGGCAAGTAGAGGCCATTCGGACGCCTGCAACCGGCGCGGGATTGCGGCGCCCCACGCCCCCCGATTGCGCAGCAGAACCGCCCCTGACACGACGATGCCGGCCACCAGGAGACGACCGGCCGCGATTTCAAAAGAGGATACCGAGCGGGCGGCCCAACGCACCAGCACGGGGCTGGTGCTGAAAAAGAGAACGGCGATCGCTACCAGGGCCAACCCACGGCGTTCTTCGACTGTCACGGGAATGGTCCAGACTGTGCGCGGGCGCGAAATCTGCGCTGTCGGGAGTGGGGATCTCCTGGCCGTCCTAAGGACCGGCGGGCGTAATCGCCACGTAGACCAGGCTCAACACCATGCTGAGCGCAATCAGCAGGCTGAGGAAGTAGAATATCTTTTCGTTGCGGCTCAAGCGGCGGCGTCTGCCCCGTCTGCGGCTCATGCGCTGTCCCTTTCCGACCGTGATTCAAATGATGGGAGCGTTGAACAATTTCAACGTAGCAAAGATTAAGGCCCATGAATCAACCGAATGATAGTCGAAATTGGGCTGTGAATCAAGGTGCCCGGGTGTTTGTGAACCGGTTACGGTGCTCACTCGATACGGAGAGGGCCGAGCAGCAGCCGGTCCTCTTGCGCGGGGTCGATCCTGTCGAGCACGCGCAGCCGTCGAAAGTCGGGGCGGGTGTACAGGCCGATTTCGACCTGATAGAGCCCTGGGGGAGCGTCCGGCGGGACGGTGAATGTGTGCACGGTCGCGACGGTTTCGCCGGCCGCCCAGCTTTCCGTTGGCGGCGACGGTTGCAGGTCGGCGCCGCCGAACATCTCGAAGCTGGCGGTCAGCAGATGCGCGAAGACGGTATACGATTCAGCCACCGGCCCTGATGCGGTCCAGTACAGGGTAACGGTCATCTCTCCGCCGGGGGTCGGGGTGCGGCTGTTGAAGCTATATCCGGCCAGGGTGATATTGCCGGCAAACTGCACGTGCACGGGGATGGGAATGCTGCGGCCGCCGTCCTGCGAAACGTCGGCCTTCCCGCCGGGTTGGCAGTCTGAAACGGTGAACCCCGAGGGGCAGATGGTCACCTCGCCGAAGGTATAGCTAGTGCCGCCATCGACCTGGGGCAGACGTTCGCCGCTGCGGTGGTCGTAGAAGCCAACCTGCCAGCTGGCCCGATTCGGTGTATGTGCCGTCAACGGAATTGCAACGGTATAGCTGTCGAGCAGAATACGGCCCGGTTGCCAGCCACTGGTAGGGCGCAGGCCGCCGCCGGGCATGGTATCCAGTTGGGCTACGGTCAGACCGGTGCCGTCCACGAGATGAATGAAAAGGGACCAGTCAACGGCCGGCGGGGCGTTGGACATGAACGCCAGATCCACCTGCACCTCGTCTCCGGGGAAGACGGTAGGGAACTGGAGATCTGTTTCTCTCCTCTGCTCTTGCAGACCGCCATACGTTGCGGTGGCTTGTTGCAACTTGATCTCGGAGTTTTCGGCGAGAAAGAGGGAGTGGGGCGTCGAGGAGGCAGCGGTGTTCGAATCGCTGTCAGGAACTGACATCGGTGGGGGCCTGTAGGCGGGCTGGAGCAGGAAAAAGGGTGTCGCCAGCGTGAGCACCCCGAGAGCAGAGGTGACACTCCAGCCGATTCTATGGCCGGCCCTGTGTCCGAATCTGCTTCCCCATCCCGACCAGCCAAGCGCCCACAGCAGGGCCAGAGCGGGCAGGGCGGCGAAGAAGTAACGTCCCTGGGCGGCCGGCGCCACGCGCATGAAACGCAGCCAGGAGATGGTCAGGACGAGCAGCCACAGCAGAAGGAAGGCGCGGGGCACGCGGGAGGCGAGTCGGGCGCCGCCGGCGCGCGTCTCGCGGGCAAGATGAAACAGCAGCCCAAGCGCAACGACAACGGCGACGACTCGCAACGCCAGGTAGATCCATGCGGGGTAGGGCAGGTTCAGCCAGCCAAACAGCCCCCAGAAGGAGCGTTCCAGCCCTCCCAGCTCGCTCAGGATTTGCGACGGGCCAGCTGGAATGACCCGCAGCAGGATATTCGCTTCCCACATCTCCCAGGCCAGAAGGTCGCCGTAGAGCCGCCAGTTGCGCAGATACCACCAACCGGCTATCAGGATGGCAGGAATGGCCGTCCACAAGGCTGCATTTAGGATGGGGTGAAAACTGCGGTTTCGCCAGGCCAGCCACAGAATTGCGGTCGCGGAGACGCCGGCCAGACCCAGCCCACTCAGTTTGGAAAGGAGAGCCAAGCCAAGCGCGGCGCCGAGCTTCAGCAGGCGGCTTTTTTGCGGCCGTCCTCCTTCTACCAGCATCTCCGTCAGTTGCCAGAGGACGAGCGCGGCGGCCGCGTTGACGGCGTTGTCATTGCTGACAGATGCGCTGATGAAGGCAAATTGGGGTATGAATGCGGTGAAGGCCGCACCGAGCAGGGCATTCTGCGGGGGGAGAAAGAGGTGCAGCGTGCGGTAGACCGCGTAGACGGTGACGGCGCCCAGGAAGACGGAGAAGAGACGGGCGACATGCAGAGCCAGGATCGAACGGCGCCAGGGGAAGCGTTCCGCCTGCCGGTGGTGGACCAGATAGTTGCGGTTGATGGCCGTATCGGGCCGGCCGATGGCGCGGTGGGGATTGGCGCGCGCGAAGAGTTCAGGGAAGTCGGACTGATCGACCAGCGCGGTAAGCAGAGCCGCGCCGGCGTAGTAG
>VYDA01000426.1:5894-6750 GCA_009843665.1 Caldilineaceae bacterium SB0675_bin_29
GCCAGAGGGCGCCCGTATTCGGCTCCGCTACCGGCAGCTTCCGCTGCGTCACCAGATGTTGAACAAAGGCGAAATGCCAGATTTCGTCGGGGGCTTCGAATGGCGGGGTTACGAAACTGAACAGACTGGCAAGAAGGAGGTAAAGCGCCAAAAGATGGCGAATCGTAGGACGAGCAACAGGGAGAGCAGGAGCGAATCGGCGCGGCGCCTCCTCTGTTTCACGGGACTGGGACATTTACCTGGAGCTGGCTTTCGGTATCTGTTCTCCTGACCCGGACAGTTCTTGAAAACCGGTCGAATTTGTCTCCTCCGCGGTAGGGCCGCACTGCCCCCGAGTCTCTGCGAAATCGCCTTTTGCAGCTGATCTTGGCGGGCGCCAGATGAAGAGATAGTAGAGCCAGTTCCTCAGATACTGGAACCAGACATCCAAGACGCGAAAGTTGGACTCGCCGTTGGAGCGCACATATTCATGGGTCGCGACTTCAGAGATGCGGTACCCGCGGCGCACGGTCTTGATTATCATCTCCTGCTCGATCGTGGTGATCTCGGATTGCAACGCCAGGCTGCGGGCCAGATCGGCCCGAATCGCCCGGAATCCGTTCTGCGAGTCGGTCAGGCTAACGCCCTGGGTGTAGTTGATGCTGAGCGTGATGACCTGGCTACCAAAGAGACGGACAAACTGATTGATGGTAGCGTGCAACTCGTCGCTGCCTCCCAACATGCGGGAGCCGGATACGTGATCGGCATTGCCGTCGATGATGGGCTGGACGAGCGCCGGAATGTCACGGGGGTCATGGGAGCCGTCTGCGTCGATGAAGACGAGGATATCGCCGCTGGCGCGGGCGATGCCGACGCG
>VYDA01000707.1 GCA_009843665.1 Caldilineaceae bacterium SB0675_bin_29
TTGAGCCCGGTCGCACTGAACCGTGCCTCTCCATCTCCCACAGGATTGGCACAGCGATGCGGGGCCGGAAGAGGGTGGCCGGTGGACTGATCAAATGGGCGGCGTTGAAGAAAGCGAGGCAGACATCCGGTCGATGGATGCGGTCCAGCACATGCTCGATATATCGGTGCATGAAGCGCTCGATGAGGCTGGCGTCACCGGCTTTGCGGCCAGCCCAGCGAAAGTCGTCACTGGTGGCCAGCTGCCATGGCGTTTGCAGCATCTTCGCCAGCTTCTTCTGAAAGGCAAGACCGGAACTCCCGATACGGGCGTCCTCGAGGTCCCCCCGCTTTCGGTTCCCTCTCCGCTTTAGAAAGTCGTCAAGGATTTCCGCCGAAAGCGCGCTCACAGTCATGCCCTGGGCGTATACCGGGTTGAACGCGCACACCGCGTCGCCCAGCGCGATCACGCCGTCCGGCCACCGTCTCAGTCTTTCGTAGTGGCGCCAGTGGTTCTCTGTACGCCGGTAGCCCCCGATGTCTGTCAGCGGTTCGGCCGCACTGATCGCCTCCCAAACCTGCGGCCCGATCAGTCTGCGGGCGAACTCTTCAAAGCCGGCCTCGTCCGTCGGCGGGTGATCCCCGGCATAGCCGACAAGTGTCACGACCCAGCGCCTGCCTTCAACCGGCTGTACCACCGCACCCCCCTTGATATCGGGGAATCGGGTGGCGAGCAGCACCATTTTCCAGACCGCCCGCCAGTCCTCATGTACTCTGTACCAGCGAGTGGCATAACCCACGTCCGCGTTTACGGTCGATTCCTCCGGCGCGGCGTAACCGAGCTCTTCCAGCCAGCGCGGCAGTCGCGAAGAGCGCCCACTGGCATCGACAACAAGATCGGCATGCAGCGTGACCGTTCCATCCCCCACGGTGCACACCGCGCCGGTCACGCGAGATCCGTTCGCCCCGGCTTCGCTTTCCCGAGGGCCGTAAACGGAGGACTGTGCGCGGCCGGTGCTTAACCCCACCACACGGTGGCCTGTGCGGAACTGGATGTTGCCGCGGCGGCGCAGACGCTCACGCACCTGGCCTTCCAGCAGGGCGCGGCTGACACTGTAACCGAGGAGATTCGAATCGAAGCGGGGTAACCAGCTGCCGCCTGCCAGGGCAGCCGTATCTTTCAGCCAGTTGAGCGGGGTTGCGCCGAGGGCAAGCAGTTCCTCTTCCAAGCCGGGAAACTGCCTGCGCAGGACCTGCACGCCCCGCAACAGAAGGACATGCACATGACGAGACTGGGGCACGCCGGGCCGGCCGGTGGCTTGCGGTAGGCTATGCGTGTCTGCTGTGTGATCGGTGGGCCGTGACCGGGGACGCCACGCCTCGTCCCGCTCCAGGACAGTGACCTGCTCGCAATGGTCGGCGAGCACGTTGGCAGCAAAGAGGCCAGCCATGCCGCCGCCAACTACAATTGCAGTTTTCAACAATCCCACCGATCGCCCGCCGTACATCAATTGCCGGCGGTCAACTGTCTCCTCCGGGCAGGATCCCGGCCTGTGCCAGCGCTTCCATGATCTGTTGCGCCAGTTCATCCGCGCTGTGCCGGTCCGTCTCCAGCACCATCTCCGGTTGGAGCGGCTCCTCATAGGGGGCCGAGACGCCGGTGAAGTTCGGGATCTCGCCGCGTTCGGCTCGTTCGTACAGCCCCTTGGGATCCCTCTCCTTACAGATTTCTACGTCGCACTTGACGAAGAGTTCCCAGAAGCTGCCTTCCGGGGCCAGCGCCCGCGCCGCCTCCCGGTCCGCCGCATAGGGCGAAATAAACGTGCACAGCACAATATTGCCATGCTCAAACGCCAGTCTGGCCACCTCCGCCACCCGGCGAATATTCTCCGTGCGCGCCGCCGCGCCGAAGCCCAGGTCGCTGTTCAGACCATGACGCACATTGTCCCCGTCCAGCGAGAACGTACGCACACCCAAGGCAAATAATCTCTGTTCCAGCGCCTTCGCCACCGTCGACTTGCCCGACCCGGACAGCCCCGTGAACCAGAGCACCGCCGCCCCATGACCGTTCTGCTCCTCCCGCATCGGCCTTGTGACCGCGACCGGCTCCCAGACCACATTGGAGGAACGGACCGTGCGCACAACAGGCCTGTCTCTTTCTTCCTGCTTCTGCACCAACTCGCTCACGCGCCGCGCCCGGTCCCGGATCATGCCGGCCGCAACCGTGTTGTTGGTATGGGGGTCGATGAGAATAAAGCTGCCTGTGGCGCGGTTGATCTGATACGAATCAAAGAAAAGAGGCTCCGTAGTCACAATCTGCCCGCGGCCGATCTCGTTCAGCTGCAATGTCTGCGCATCCTCCCGGTGCATCGTGTCCACGTTGATGCGGTAGTTCAACTCCTGGACCGAGGCCCGCACCCGCCGCGTCGACTGCTGCAACCAGTACCACTGTCCGCTGAAATTGCCCGCAACCACCCCCTCGATCTTCATCGGCTCTTCGCTCATCCAGCACAGCGTCGCGTCGATCTGGTTGGATGAGTGGGGCAGATTGCGCACTCGCACCAGCATATCCCCCCGGCTGATGTCGATCTCGTCCTCGAGTGTGATCACCACGCCGTCGCCGGGAGCCTCCCCCTCGCAGCTCTCGTCGCCGCGGTGGATCCCGGCCACGTGGCTCCGAATCCCGGCCGGCAGCGCCACCACCTCCTCGCCCACCGCAATGCGCCCGGATACGATCTGCCCAGCGAAACCGCGGAAGTCCATGTCGGCCGCGTCGTTCGCCCTGATCACATACTGTATCGGCAGGCGGAAGTCCACGTTGTTGCGGCCGGCCCCAATATTGACCGTTTCCAGGTGATGCAGCAGCGTTGCACCGTGGTACCAGGGCATATTTTCGCTCTGGCTGACGATGTTATCGCCGTGCAGCGCGGAGATGGGAATATACACGACGTCGCGGACGTTGAGCTTGGCCGCGAACGCGCGGTACTCGGCGACAATCTCCTGGTAGCGCGCCTCGCTGTATCCGACCAGGTCCATCTTGTTGACGGCGACAACGATATGGGGGATCTGCAACAATGAAGCGATAAAGCTGTGCCGCTTCGACTGCGTGAGGACGCCTTTGCGGGCGTCAACCAGTATGATCGCAAGC
Source organism: Caldilineaceae bacterium SB0675_bin_29 (assembly GCA_009843665.1). GTDB lineage: Bacteria > Chloroflexota > Anaerolineae > Caldilineales > Caldilineaceae > Bin5. The sequence goes on from VYDA01000707.1 coordinate 3,127, forward strand.
TCCGCCGTGGACGCGCCCGTCACCATGTTGCGCGTGTATTGGATGTGCCCGGGCGTGTCCGCGATGATGAACTTGCGTCTGGGCGTTGCCGTGTAGCGGTAGGCGACGTCGATCGTGATGCCCTGCTCCCGCTCCGCCCGCAGCCCGTCGGTCAGCAGCGCCAGGTCCACCGAAGGGTCGCCGCGTGCCGCGCTCGCCTCCTCGACCGCTTCCAGCTGGTCTTCGAATATCGCTTTGGAGTCGTATAGCAACCGCCCTATCAATGTCGATTTGCCGTCATCGACGCTGCCGGCGGTGGAGAAACGCAGTAGATCCATCACAAATCCCAGTGTATCTCTATCAACTGCCAGTGGGCAGTAACTTTGTCACCAATCGTTCACGAGCTTCTGCAGCTAAAAGTAACCTAACCGCTTCCTGTCTTCCATCGCGGCCTCGCTGCGCCGGTCGTCAGCACGGTCGCCCCGTTCGGTAATGCGCGCGGTCGCAACTTCCTCAATGATCTCCGCCAGACTGCTCGCAGAGGAGCGAAACGCGCCCGTGCAGGTCAAGTCGCCAATTGTGCGGAAGCGCACCCGTTCACGCCTGACCGTCTCCCCCGGCCTCGACTCAACGTAGTCCCCAATTGCCAGCAGGATCCCATCTCGGTTGACCACCTCCCGCTCGTGGGCGAAATAAAGGCTGGGCAGGTCGATCTCCTGCTCGGCGATGTACTGCCAGATGTCAAGCTCGGTCCAGTTGCTGATGGGGAAGACGCGGAAGTGTTCGTTGTTGAGTTTACGCCCGTTGAAAAGGTTCCACAACTCCGGCCGCTGGTTCTTGGGATCCCACTGGCCAAAGCCGTCGCGGTGGGAAAAGAAGCGCTCCTTCGCACGCGCCTTCTCTTCATCGCGGCGCGCGCCGCCCACGGCCGCATCAATGCGCAGCTCAGCCACCGCATCCAGCAGTGTAACCGTCTGTAGCCGGTTGCGGCTGGGATCGCTGTCCGGCTCCTCCTGCACGCGTCCGGCGTCGATCGAATCCTGTACCGAACGCACCAGCAGGCGAACGCCCAGCTTCTTCACCAGCTGATCGCGAAAGGCGAGCGTTTCAGGAAAGTTGTGGCCGGTGTCGATGTGCAGCAGCGGAAAGGGAATCCGCCCTGGCGTAAAGGCTCTGCGCGCCAGATGCGCGCACACAATCGAATCTTTGCCCCCGGAAAAGAGCAGGCACGGCCGCTCGAACTGCGCCGCCACCTCCCGCAGCACATAGATCGCTTCCGCCTCGAGTTGACGCAGATGCCCGGTCAGGGGAGCGGCGTGGCGCACCTGCGCACTCACGCCTTCACCAGTCGGAGAGAAGTCCGCCTCTCGCCCTCCATCTCCTGTGCGGTCGCGGAGGCCGGCGCTCTCCGGTGCCTCTGCTGCTTCAACATCTGCTGGCAGGGTCGTTTCGTCCATGCCCTTCTCTCACCTTCAGCGCTTCGCGATCGGTGGTGGTGGGCGCCGCCCACGGGTCAGACATTGCAGTTTACGCGCCGCTGACCACAGAAGTTGGCTACCGTCCTTCAAAGTCTCCATAGTACGATGCAACCGCGTTTTCAGCCAAACTTGAACAAGCAGAGTGAGGCGTACGCCTGCCTGCTGAACCATCTCCCCAGATTAGTACTCTCCCGCTCCCACAGTTACAATATGGGAGCCTCATACCTCATACCTTCGTGACCAATGCACATAATTGCCATGAATCCCAGTACTCCCATCACGACTGTCGTATAGGCGCTCACCCAATCAAATGACAGCGCTTAGAACTGACTGCGCCACGGGGCATCGCAGGCCCACAGCTCAGATAACAGTTGGAGTTTCCTCAAGGAGGATCCATGAATTTGCAAGCCCGACATATGCGCCGTATCAGGCAGGTGAATGACGCAGGCAAGGAGAGGGGCGGGCCGCGCCTGGCTCTTCTCGCCTTCCTCGTCCTCCTCCTTCTACTTGTCGCAGCATGCACCACTGATGCCGAAGGCAACATTGTTGCTCCGGCCGTCGCCCCAGCCCCCGCCGTCAGCACTCAGCCTGCTATGCACAGAGGCGTCCCGGTCGGCTTTACCGCAGAAGGATATCCCTTCCGCGGCGACCCGAACGCCCCCATCACTATCTACGAATACAGCGATTACGAATGTCCCTTCTGCGCCCGCCACGTGATCCAGACCGAACCGGCGCTCCTGGCCGGGTTCGCCGAAAAAGGCATGGTGAAATTCGTCTTCCGTGATATGCCCCTCTCCTCGATACATCCCAACGCCCTGGCCGCGGCCATTGCCGCCCACTGTGTGGGGGAGCAGGATATCGTCCTCTTCTGGCAGATGCACGACAGGATCTTCCGAACCCAGAAAGAGTGGGCGCCTCGCGAAGAAGCGCTCTCCTTCTTCGCCGCACTGGCACAGGAGCTAGGCGCCGATCCCACCCAATACGGGTCCTGCATGGCCAATAATGAAACGCAGCTGACAAAGGTGAACGAAAGCCTGTCTGAGGCCCAGTCCTTCGGCTTCACCGGCACGCCCAGCTTCCGCTTTGTCTTTGAAGAAACCGGAGAGTCCTTCTCTTTCTCCGGCGCGCAGCCTTACGACATGTTCAGCGAATGGATCGGGACGATCGCAGCCGGCCGCGCACCCCAGGGCGCGGCCCAGGCGCAGCCGCAACAACAGCGCCGGCAGGGCGAAGGCGGGTTACCTTTCTGGGCGACCGCGGAGGGCCTGAAGCCCGATCTCGACCGCCCTGGCTTTACCTTGGCCGGCGACATGTTCAAGGGCAGCAGCGACGCCCCCATCGTTGTCGTCGAATTCAGCGCCTTCCAATGCCCCTACTGCAGCCAGAACGCCTTGACAACGCAACCCATTCTCGATCAGGAGTTTGTCAGTCGGGGTGAAGTGATGTGGGTCTTCAAGCATTTCCCCATCGAGAATATCCATCCTTTTGCCATTTCCGCCTCGGTCGCGGCCGAGTGCGCGGCTGACCAAGAGGCCTTCTGGCAATTCCATCACCGCCTCTTCGTCGATATGGATCAGTGGTCCCGCCCCGACAACACAGTATACTTTATGGAGTTGGCGGCCGAATACGAGCTGGATACCGAGGCGTTCGCCACCTGTATGGCAGGAGATGCGTCCGCGCTGGCCGTGCAGAGCGATATGCAGGACGGCGCGCCCTTTGTTCGCGGCACGCCTACATTTGTCGTCCTTGTCGGCGGCGAGGGTCGTCTGATCCCCGGCGCCCTGCCCACGGACCAGTTCGTAGCCGCGCTCTCGCAGATGCTCGCCGAGCTGGCAGCCACAGGCAACGACGGCTAACTGTTTTCTCGCCCCAATTCCCCCCTTCATCGCCGCCGGTTTCTACGAATCCTCAGCCCCTGGTGTCCGGAGCCAGGGGCTCTTGCCCATTTGGGCGGTCGGCCTCAAACGGCCTCCCTTGTGCGTGGGGACACCCCCCGCAACGCCCCCCGCGAAGATACGCCCAGCCGCCGGTGCGCCGCGACAGGCGTAGGCGGCCGCCTACCCAAAGGGCCTCGCAACAGCCTGATTAGTGCCTTTCCTTCCAGCGCGTAGCCCTGGCGAAATTCGTACCTATATGCGAGATCCAACTGCGTAACG
>VYDA01000336.1 GCA_009843665.1 Caldilineaceae bacterium SB0675_bin_29
TTGGTCAGAGGCAGCGCTATCTGCCACCACAGTCGGATCTCGCCGGCGCCGTCGATGCGGTCCTGGTCGAACAGCTCGGACGGCAGCGTCAACATGAACTGGCGGATGAGAAAGACCGCATAGGGTGACGCCAACCCGGGCAGGATCATGACCCAGTAGGTGTCATGCAGATTCAGCAGCAGCGTCAGCATAAAGGCCGGGATCAGCCTGGAGAAACCCGGCAGCATCATCGTGCTCAGCACCATCCAAAAAATGATGTCACGTCCCCGAAAGCGCTTGCGCGCGAAAGCGTAGCCGGCAGCCGCGCACAGCAGCAGCCCAAAGACCGTAACCGTGACGGAGACGAAGAGGCTATTGGCCAGCCAGCGCAGCACGGGAAAAGTCGAGCTCAGCACGTGCTGATAGGACTCCAGGGTGGGCTCCTTCAACCAGAGACCGGGGGGCAGAGCCTGTGCCTGCTGGCCTTTCTTAAAGCTGGTCAGCACCATCCAGTAGAGGGGAAACCATGAGACGAGAGCCCAAAAAAGGAGCAGCAGCAGTGTGAAGTTACTGCCGATCTTTTCCCAAACCTTGCGCCAGGAGCGTTTTTCGGTCTGGATTGGACGCGAGACAAGCTCGTCGGGGACAGTGGGTTGTTTCAGCACGGCGCGCCCAGGCTCCTTTAGTATTCCACGACGGACCGGAACCAGCGGAAGAGCACCACCGCCAGTGCCAGGGTGAGCAGGAGAAGCGCCAGTCCGACAGCCGATGCGTAGCCCACTTTGAGAAAGATAAACGCGTAACGGTAGGTGAGGAAGGCGAGAGTCAACGTGGAGCCTACCGGCCCGCCTTTGGTGAGGAAAAAGACGGAGACGAAGAGCTGCATTGCCACGATCATCGTCGTCACCGCCACATAGAGTATGCTCGGGGTCAACAGGGGGATGGTGATGTATATCGTCTCCAGCCACCCGGTGGCGCCGTCAATGTGGGCTGCATCGAACAGCTCGGAAGGCAGCCCGAGGACCGCAGCCACGAAGATGATAATGCCAACGCCCAGTCCGGTCACCAGGTCCATAAAGACAAGGGACGGCAGGGCTGTCTGCGGATTCCCCAGCCAGTTGACAGGCTCGATTCCGACCACGCTCAACAGGTAGTTGATCAGACCGAACTGATTGTTAAAGATATAACGCCAGACGACCGCTACGGCGACGAGCGAAACCACACTGGGCAGATAGAACGCACTTTGCAGGCCCTGGCGCATGCCCTGATGTCGGAACTTGGTGATCCGGATCGCCACCGCAAGCGCCAGGGCGACGGCAGCGAATGTGAACATGCCTACGTAGGTTAACGTGTTGCGTACAGATTGCCAGAAACGCTTGTCGTTCAGGACGTGGTCTATGTTGTCGAAACCAACCCAGACCGGCTTTCGATCGTACCATTCGAGCGCGGCCATCACGACGGACATGACCGTAGGCACCAGCACAAAGACCAGGAACAGGACCAGGAAAGGTGTGACGAAGATATAGCCCCACATCTCCTCACGTTTGGCATAGTTCATGGCTGTCCCCGCTCTTGAGAGTCTGAAAGGGTCTCCCGCGAGCCGTGTCGTCGCGGGAGACCGGCCTTATCCATGGTGGGGTTCTACGCACAGCTCTCGAGCGCCGTGTTGATGTCGTCGGTCATCTCCTGCATCACCTGTTCCGCGCTCATGCCGGAGAAGGCGCCCTGGAAATATTCCTCAAAGATCGAGCGCACCACGATGGTCTCCGTACTGCGCTTGGCATCGAACCATGCGTTAGGCATCAGACATTCGGATGTATAGACCACGAGGGGGTCGTCGGCGACTTCCGCCAGAATGGACTTGCGGAACGGCAGCATTCCCGCCGACTTAACCAGCCATTCTTCGCTTTCGTCGTTGGTCATCCAGTGGAGGAACTTCAACAGTCCTGGCGTATCAGCAGGGTCCTCGGGCTTGAAGGGCACCAGGCCGGAGTAGTTTGCACCGCCCCAGGCGATGGCGGGGTGCGGGTCATCGTGTGGATACTGGATAAAGCGCCATTTGCGTTCGTTCTCGGTATCAGTGACGACCAGGGTCTCCTCATCCAGTTCCATCCCCTCCCGGCGTGCTCCCCCGGGTACCACGTTGCCAACCTGCATGAGGATGTTGCCCTGATCGATGAGGGCGTTGTTATCGTCGCCGGTGTACCCTGCCGGATCGGGAATCAGATCGTTTGCGGCCAGCTCTTGCATCCATGCAAGGCATTTGATCGCCTCCGACGAAGCCATGTCGACACACGATTCCGTCTCATCGGTCCAGAAGTGGGCGCCGAAGCAGCGGAAATAGAGGAGTGTCACCCAATGAAAAGCCGGCGTGGAATGGGCGGAAGGGATGCCGAGTCCGTAGCGCTCGCTGCCGTCCGGTCGCGTCCCCCGTACAGCCTCAAGCCAGCTATTGAACTGGTCGATGTTCCACCCGTAGCATGGGGCCTGGGGTGCAGTATCCATCGCGCCCGCTTCCTCGACCCCATCAAGGTAGACAACCCCGGACTGGCACACCGGCCAGTACGGCAACATGTACACTCTGCCATCGATTGAGCACTGCTCAAGCATTCCCTCGACCATATCGCTGGACAACTGCTCTTCCAACGAATCGGTGAGATCCAGAGCCAGTCCCACCTCTAATGCCGAAAGGGCAAGCTGGATCCAGCCGCCGCCGACAACATCCGGGGGCGAACCGGCCGCGAGGGCCGTTGTCACCTTGCTGCCCTGCTCCCACGTCAGGGGAAGCACCTCTACCTCAATACTTGGATTCTCTTCCATAAAGGCGTTCGCCCGCTCCCACTGCCAGGAACCGGGCTCGCCAAGGGCCGATGAGTAGTACGGGAAATCCCAGAAATCAATCGTTGTCGTTACAGCCGGGGGCGCTTCTGCGCCGCCCTCTCCCGCCGGTGCTGCCGGCATAGCGCAAGCAGCCAGAATCGCTCCCGTGCCGGTGACGGCGGACACCTTCAAGAAATCACGTCGACTCAGGTTGTTCCGTTTCATGCTCTCTTCTCCTTTGATCTGGTCGTTTGATCTGGTAGTGATCGAAGCGCATGCAACAACAGGTACTCTGGTCAAATGCTTCCGAGGGGCCGGGCGCCAACGGTCCTAAGTCGACGCAGTCGCTGTCCGAAATCTGTCATGCCTCACTCATGCGGTCATCTCCTGACCGCGCCATTCCGTATCGATACCGACATAGTTTTCTACAAAGTGTTGATGGCGTTGAGGCAGAGCCTTGATGAACGCCTGCGCCGACTCGGGGAGCGGCCACGGCGCCTCTATGCGGTAGCTGCGCGGGCGGAGACCGAGGCCGCAGGAAAGCCGCACCTGGTCGGTCTGGTTGGGGAAAGCGGCGTGGTAGGTGCGTGCGGCGAAGATGATCTGATCGCCCGGCTCCGTGAACAGGGGCACAATACCCGGCACGTCGAAGCCGACATAGCCTTTTGGTTCACTCCCCTGCGGGTGAAATGAGCGTTTGTCCGGGGTCAGTGCAAAGCCTGCCGGACCCGCCCAATCTTCCACGTGGGAATCTTCAATCACGGCGAGGCCGCCGTGTTCAGGATAGGAGCCTGTGAGGTAGAACCAGCGGCCCGAAGGCCAGTGGCCCCGGTTCAGAACATCGCCGGCGTTTTGCGGGGGACCTTGACTGAAGCCGTGCCAGTCAGAGTGCCACGTGAGTGGCGACGAGCCGGGATTGCGCAGAATCGCGGCTGAGCGGTGGATGGTCAGCTCGTCCGCCTGGCAGAAGAGCCGCTGGACCCGCAGATAGGGCTCATAGTCGAGCAGTTTCCACAGTGCGGGTGCGTGCTCGACAAAGGTGGTGTGGGTGTAGCTCTCGCCGTGGCCCAGTGCCCCGTCCGGGTCAATAACCTGTAGAACCGATTCCTGAAGCTCCTTAACCAGCTCCTCGGACAGTACCTGCTTGACTACGGCAAACCCGTGGGCGTCGACACATGCCTGGGCAGCCTCCAACTCATCGAGGCCAAATTCATAGCGGTACGGCAGCGCGGGTTTCTGAATGTCAGCGTAGGTCATAGGGAAACTCGTTGGGGCTTTCTGGAGATGATCGCCATGCTCCGCCAGCGCACACGCCGCTTCCGGTGCGGCATCCTCGCCTGCGCATAGGAACACAGCTTTTGGCACGGTGCATCGATCCATGCCTCGCTGCACCGTGTATTGTCCACATATTATTATATCTGGGCCCCTCCTTGTCAAACTGCTTTTCACGGTCCGGACAGCCCTTTTGCAACTTGCTCAACTGCTGTATAGTTCTCCCTGAAGCGCTTACCTTGTGCTGGTCCACCATCTGCCTGCAGAGGTCCATCGTGAAGATCACCGGCGTTCGAACCATCCACTTCGCTCCCTTCGCCAACATCACCTTTCTTGAACTGACGACGGACAGCGGGGTCGTCGGCCTGGGAGAGACCTACTACACGCCCCGCTCTGTGACGACTTATATCGGGGAGGTATTGACGCCGCTGCTGTTGGAGAGCGATCCGCGCCAGATCGAGGCGTTCTGGCGCCGGGCCTACGAGAATTCCCACATCTACGGCAATAAGGGGCTGGAGATGCGCTGCCTGTCGGCAGTGGACGTCGCGCTCTGGGATATTCTGGGGCAGGAGTTGGGCCGGCCGATCTGGCAGCTTCTGGGCGGGACGAGCAATCCGGAGGGCGTGCCGGTCTACAACACCTGCGCCTCTGCAGGTTACGGGCAGAAACCTCCGGATATATCCCGCAAAGTGAACACCGCTGCAACAGGCACGTATCAGGACTTCGAGGCCTGGCAGCCCGGTGGCGATGCCGGCGAACTGGCCCGCTCACTGCTCGATATGGGAATCCGCGCCATGAAGATCTGGCCCTTTGATCGTTTCGCCCTCGCCAATCACGGCCAGACGATCTCGTTCGCGGAGATCGACGAAGGATTGCAGCCGTGGCGGCAGGTCCGTGATGCAGTGGGCCTGGAGATGGATATTATCCTGGAGGGGCACGGCTATTGGGCTCTCCAGCCCGCCCGCCGCATCGCGGAGGCTCTTGAACCCTACAAGCCGGTCCTGCTCGAGGATTTGATGAAGCCTGACAACCCGCGCACGCTGGCCAAGCTGCGCAGTTCGACGCGCACGCCAATCTGTGCGTCCGAACTGCTCATGAATCGCTACGCTGTCGAGGAGATGCTGCGCGCAGACGCCTGTGACGTGGTGATGACAGATGTGACCTGGGCAGGGGGCATCACCGAATGTCGTAAAACGGCTGACATGGCCGAGACCAACAACATGGGCGTGATCTTCCACGACTGCACTGGCCCGGTAACGCTGGCGGCCTCCCTGCATCTGGCCGCCCACGCCACCAATACGTGGATGCAGGAGATCGTGCGCGCGTTTACCTTGGGCTTCTATCTGGAGCTGGTCGATCACCCGTTTGTGGTCGAGAATGGGCGCATGCAGCCGCCCCAGAGACCGGGGCTGGGCGTGGCCTTGAGTCCGGAGGCGCTGGACAGGGAGGATTGCCAGATCACGGTTTTGGCCTAGGCGTATTACTTACCCCGCCGCCTGACCCAGGAAGAGATCCCGCCCTGCCACCAGCGTCTGCATCTTGCGGTCGGCCACCGAGCGCGGCAGCATCCAAAAGCCGCAGTCGGGGTGGACCCACTTGACCCGCTCCTCGCCCAGCAGATCGACCGCGTGCTGAATGCGCCCTGCGATCACGTCGGGGCTCTCCACTTCGTTGTCTTTAATGTCGACGACGCCGATCCCCAGGGCGATACCCTCGCGCAGGTCGGTGAAGACCTCCAACTCATCATAGCCGCGGCGGGCGAACTCGAGCACGAGGTGGTCCACGTGCAGGTTGTTGAGGAAGCCGAGCAGATTGGCCCAGAAGCCGCTCTGGATGCTCTGGCCGCCGTAGTTGCCGAAGCAGAGGTGCAGCGCGCGTTCGCCGCGGGCGCCGTCGAGCACATGGTTGATCGGCTCGTGCACCCAGGTAGCATCCTCGGGGTTGCCGGTCAGATTGGCCTCATCCACCTGCAGGACGGGCGCGTCGATCGCCTCAACCTGGCGGCGCAGCACCTCCGCGATGGCCATGGTCAGACTGGGCAGATCGCTGTAGTGGCGGTCCAGCAGCGTCTTCGCCAGCATGTAGGGTGCGGTCACGGTGAACTTGAGCGGACTCGCGGTCAACTCCTTCACCATCTGCCAGCTTGAAGGCAGGTCCAGCTCGCCTTCGCCGATCGGACCTTCGACCACGGCGGCCGGCTGCGTGCGGAAGCCCATCCCCTGCTGGGCGCGAAAATCGTCCACGTCCTTGCGGCCCATTTCGCTCGAGATGCCGGACATCGGCTGCACGAAATATTCGATCATCCCGTTCGTCTCAGGATGGTTGACGTCGAAGCGGGTCAGCTCGCCGTCGGAGATTACGTCCAGCCCGGCCAGCTCCTGCGTCTTGAGGACGACGAGAATGGCGTCGCGCAGATTGGGGACGGACGGGTAGGCGGCCAGCCAGGCCGGTAGCGGATAGCTGCCGACGACGGTCGTTTTGATGGAGGATTCGGGCATTGGGTGCTCCTGGTGCGGGATGTGATGTGTCGGTGAGATTTGCTGAATTGGGAAATGGTTGGTAATCGCTATCCACTCACTTCTGAGAGACGCAGGGCAAGGTGATCAAAGTCATCAGGGCATTTCTGCCGGATGGCATCAATGCGGCGCGCTGCTTCTGCGGCCAAC
>VYDA01000629.1:0-2163 GCA_009843665.1 Caldilineaceae bacterium SB0675_bin_29
ACCGTGTAGAGGATCGAGTTCCGGTACGCTCGCACGACCGCATTCGCCCTTGCGATCGCCTCGTACGCCTCCACGTTGAAGCCAATCGGAAACAGCTTCACCGATTGCCGCCACACCGCTTCGCCGTCGCTCACCGAGATCGAAAAGACGTACAGCAGCGGGTAGAGCATCAGGCAGCTGAACACGATCAGGAACAGGTAGTTCAGATAGTCGAACAACCGCATCTTTCTCAGGGTATGCACGGTCTACACCTCGTTACCACAGTCCCTCGCGGTCCTCATTGGTTCTCTTTACGATGTAGTTGGCCCCCACCACCAGAGCAAAGGCCACGATGGAGTCAAAAAACCCGATCGCCGCGCCATAGCTGAAGTCAAACTTTATCAACCCGCGGCGGTAGACATAGGTCGCGATGACGTCCGAAACACTATAGGTGGCCGGTTGTTGCAGCAGGAACGCTCTCTCGAAGCCCACCGAAACGATCGACGACACAGAGAGTATCAGCGTGACACTGATCACCGGCAGCAGTCCGGGCAGCGTGACGTACAGGATACGCTGCCAGCGCGACGCGCCGTCCACGATCGCGGCTTCATACAGTTCCGGTGGAATGCCTGTCAGTGCTGCCAGGTAGATGATGGAATCCCAGCCAACGCCCTGCCACACGACGGAGCCGACGTACAGGGGCCGAAACCACGCCGACGAGCCGAGGATGCGCCACTTTTCGCCGGTCAGGGCAACCGCCATCTGGTTGACGATGCCGTCGGAACTGAAAAAGTCATACATCAGACCGACGATCACGACCACGGCGACGAAATGCGGCAGGTAGCTGATCGACTGGGTCACACGCTTAAAGAGGCCGTGCTGCTGTTTGACCTCGTTGAGCAGCACCGCGAAAACGATCGGCAGCGGATAGGAGATCACCAGCGTCCAGAAGCCGAGCACGACCGTGTTTTTTACCACGCGGAAGAAAAAGGGGTCCTCAAAGAACTTGAGGAAATTCTCCAGCCCCACCCATTCGCTGCCCCTGACCCCGGCTACGATGTTGTAGTCCTTGAAGGCGATCTGCAGGCCATACAGGGGATAGAAGCGAAAGAGGAAAAAACCGACCAGCACAGGCAGGATCATCACATAGAGCTGCCAGTTATTGCGGATATCCCTCTCCAGCCGCCCGCGCCAGTCGTGCAGGCGTGAGCCGGGATCGGATATTTCCGGAACCAGCGCAGCGGCTGTTGTCACATCTTCTCGCATGGTTACACCTTGAAACTGCTAGTGAGAATATGACTCTTAACTTACGCCTGCAAGTGCTGTTGGGGGGCTGGCCTCAGGCAGGGCTTGATAACTGACTGGTTGCCGCGCTTACGGTCTCTTAGGTAAGAACTGTGAGGAAAAAATGATGCTGCGGATTCGAATACAGGATGTCAGACATCGCATACCCGTGCGCAGTCTACTGGATCACCGATTCACTGTCAAGCAAATGAAATTTCCGGGTGCATCCAAGATTTGGGGTGGGACCAGTCTGGCGGGGAATCAGTGCCAGCGGTGGCTGGAATCGCTTACCGCCTTCTGGCGAGACGCAGTGCAGGCGCCAGGCCTGGCCGTACGGTGGAGTCCGTCAGTTGGGGAGGGTGCGAGGGCAGGCACAAGGCCGGCACCTGCGGGGATCTGATGGGACTGGCGGGACGTGGTCTGGCTGGACACCTTCGATTAGGCACCCGTCACCAATGTCGACACCCGGTCGATGAGGCATGTTGTTGGGGGGGGCGTTGCGGGGGCGGAGCCCCCGCACAAGGGAGGGCCGAATAGGCCCGACCGCCCAGAAATGCAGTGGTCAGTAGTTAGTGGCATGACAACCGGTTGGGATGGGAGTGAGGACTGGTTCCGTCAGGCGACCGGATTCAGTTTCCCTTCATAGAGAAGAGCGTCTCGTTTTGTCGCCGGGAACCTGGGCGTTTCGCCGTTCAATACGGCGATGGCGTCCTTGCAGGCATCGGTGAGACAGCGGCGATGGCAGAACTCTGTGCCGCCGGCGATATGGGGTGTCGCCAGCACGTTCGGATGGCGCCGAAACCAGGCATCCTCGGGCGGGGGTTCAGGGGCAAACACGTCGACGGCGGCCGCGATCTCGCCGGCTTCGATCCGTTCCCACAAGGCCTGCTGTTCAACCAC
>VYDA01000629.1:2173-4478 GCA_009843665.1 Caldilineaceae bacterium SB0675_bin_29
GTGGGCGGGCTCGCGAGCGGGCCGCGCGGCCCCCCCGCCAGATGGGAGGGCCTAATCGGCCCGACCGCCCATAATTGCAGTTGTCAGTGGTTAGTGGCCAGTTATCAGAGAGGTCGCTTCCCCTGCCCCTGTGTTGATCGCGGAATGGCTACGGCTTAGTAACTGCTGATTGAGGATAGTTTGCGCATTAAGGTGAATTCGGTCGATTTTTTTTGAGGGCGACAGTTGGGCGGGACTTGAAGCTGCGCAGGTTTAGAGCCCCTCTATTGTTTCGGCGGCGAGGTGGTCGACGACGGCTTTGACGTTGCCGCCTGATTCTTCGTATACGCGCAGCTGGCGGTCGGCGCTGGTGCCGTTGGCGAGGATTTGCTCGATGGGTGCGATCTCTTTTTCGATGCCCAGTTCGGCGATCTCTTCGCCGACGAGGTCGACCAGTTCGCGCATCAGGGAACGGGCGGGCAACTCGGCCTGCTTGCCGAAGTCGATCATCTTGCCGTCGAGACCGTAGCGGGCGGCGCGCCATTTGTTCTCGTCGATCAATTCCTTGGTGTACACATTGAAGGTGACGTTACGCTGGCGCAGCTTCCAGTGCCAGAGCACGAGGGCCTGGCAGAGCGCGGCGATGGCGATGGCCTCGTCAGCGCGCGGGCAGAGATCACAGATGCGAAATTCCAGTGTTGGATAAAGGTGATGGGGGCGCACATCCCACCAGATCTTGCTGGAGTCAGGGATGCAGCCGGTGTTGGCCAGGGTCCGGATCAGCCCCTCATAGGCGGCGCGGTTGGGGAAGACGTCGGGTATTCCGCTGCGGGGGAAGTCTTCGAAGACGACGGCGCGGTAACTCTTGAGCCCGGTCCGCTGGCCCTGCCAGAAGGGGCTGCTGGTGCTGAGGGCGAGGAGATGGGGGAGCATGTAGCGAAGGACATTCATGGTGTCGATGGCAAAGTCAGGATCCTCCAGGCCGACATGAATGTGCATGCCGAAGATCAGAAGGCGCTGGGCGAGCAACTGCATTTCTTCCAGGACGCCCTGATAGCGCGGGAAGGGCGTCACCTCCTGTTCAGCCCAGCGGCTCATGGGATGCGTGGCGGCGGCGGCGATTGACAGCCCTCTTTCCTGGGCGAGGCGGCTGATGAAGTCCCGCTGCCGCAGGAGTTCCTCCTTCAGTTCAGCGGGTGTGGCGCAGACAGGCGTGCCCAGCTCCACCATCGACTGGTGCAACTCCGCTTTGATCTCCCTTTCGACCATCACAATCTTGCCATCTTCGATGAACTGGGTGATGAAGGAGCGCAGTTCGCCGCTCTCGGGATCGATGACCTGGTACTCCTCTTCGATGCCGAGCGTGAGTTGTGGTCGTTCAATCATAGGTTTTGCTCCGTCTGCGAAACGAGGAAATCGACGACCGCCTTGCCGTCTTCGCCGTTCTGGCGCCAGACATGGCGCTGCTGGTCGGAACTGGCGCCGCGCTGCATGATGGTGTGAACGTGGGAGACCTCTTCGCGGCAGTTGAGGCGGTCCAGGACGGGTTCGACGCGTTCGAGCAGCTCGTGCAACAGGTCGCGGATGGGGACCTCCTGTTCGATGCCGAAGTCGAGCAGTTTTCCCTGCAGGCCGTAGCGCACGGCGCGCCATTTGTTCTCGGCGATGAGGGTGCGGTCGTAAAGGCGGAAGGACATATTGCGATGGCGCAGGTCCACCATCCAGGCGACGGTTGCCTGGATCAGGGCGGCAACGGCGAGCACGTCGTCGATGTCGGGCAGGGCGTCGCAGACCCGAATTTCAAGCGCGGCCTGTTCAGGTGCAGGCCCCTTTGACCGGGAGTTTGGTCCGGCTTCTGTGGGGAGGCGCGACCGGTCCTGCTGTTGGGAGTGGGGTCGGATGTCCCACCAGATGGCTTCGGGATCGGGGATGCTGTTGGTGCGCAGGAGGGTATCGACGTAGCTGAGATAGGCGTTGAGGCTGCGGAATGCGTTGGGGATGCCGGTGCGGGGGAGGGCGTCCAAGAGGACGGAGCGGTAGCTGGCCAGCCCGGTATCGAGGCCTTGCCAGAAGGGTGAGGCGTTGGCGAGGCAGAGGATGTGGGGCAGCAGGTAACGCATCGCGTTCATGACGTCGATAGCGAGATTTCTGTCGTCGATGCCGACGTGGACGTACATGCCAAAGGCGAGGAGACGGCGGGCAATGAACTGTGTGTCCTCGATGAGGGCGCGATAGCGGGGCGACTCCTCCTGTTCCCTTTCCCAATAACTGAAAGGGTGGGCGCCGGCCACCATCATTTTGAGGCCGTGGGTTGCAGCCAGATCGC
>VYDA01000629.1:4488-6702 GCA_009843665.1 Caldilineaceae bacterium SB0675_bin_29
GGCGGCGGATGCGCAACAGTTCCTGGCGGGCCTGCTTGATATCGCGGCAGATCGGTGTGCCGGCAACGGGAGCGAAGGTCCGGTCCGGCCTGCCTGCGGGCGGCGCGTCCGGTTCACTCTCTTCTCTACTACCGTTATCCTCTCCCGGCGACTGGGCGTGCAGGAGCGTGAGCCCCTGGGCGGTAGCAAAGCCGCGCAGCTCCCGGCTGACTGGGTCAATAAACTGATATTCCTCTTCGATGGAGATGCTGAAGGATGGTTGGCTGTACTCGGCCATAGCTTGCTCTCTTCTTCCGCGTCCTCGCGGGGGTTTGAACCAGCGGACGCCTCGTGCGTCTTCCGGGGCTGGTTCGGGATTCGGCGTCGTTGCACCATGAAGGGCAGGCGGCTTGGGGGTCTGCTATGCGTCCCTTTCTTCAATTACAAAGACCGGCACGATGGAACCGCCGCCGGCGGTTACGTTGAGGAGGGTCTGGCTGCTGAGGCGGCAGAGGCAGCCGTGGACGCGTTCGCCGCGGAACAGGAAGGGATCGGAATCGACGAGGCGGAGGTCGATCGATACATCTCCATTGGCGGCTATTGCCGGGAACTCCTCGTAGGCGATCTGTACCCGTTCCTGGACGACTGTCGGTTCACTTGCAGCAGCAGCCAGGGCGGTGTCCCAGTCAGCCTGCTCCGTTTCCCAGCCAATAATGACGCCTTTGCCGCCGTACTCGTCGTTGGGCTTGAGCACCAGCTCCTCCCGGTTGGCGCTGGCCCATGGCAGGAGGTCGATTGGGTTGCCGGCCGGGTCGATAGTGGAGCGTTCCTCGACAGTGCGGGTCCAGGGGATGTGGGCTTTAACGGCCTGCTGCTCGTCAGCGGTGAGGAGATGGGCATTGCGTTCGTCGCTGGCGACGGCGAGGCTGGCCTTTTTGTGGAGCAGCTTGCAGCTGAACGGGTTGACGACGCAGATGGCGCGGGCTTGCAGGGCGTCGACGATGGGATGGTTGAGGCCGTAGCGCTGGAGTAGCTCGCTGATCAGAACGCGCTTGTAAACGAAGTCAACGGGCGAACCGGCGGCATACAGTTGCCCGTTCGTGAACTCCATCTCTTCAGGGTCGCAGATGACTGCGGTGATGCCGTGTTCGGCGAAGTACTCGACGAAGAGGTCGAATTCGCTGGCGGTGGGGACGCCGTGCCAGTCGACGATAGCGATATCGGGTAGTTTGCTGCGGTCGCGGCGCCATTCGTAGTAGACGCGCAGGAACTCGTCGAGAGCCGGTCTTCGGCTTAGTTGCGGGTGCACTGCATAGCGTTGACCGAAGGCTTGCATGACCGGCATTTCCAGGAACAGTTCGCTGAGAACACCGGAGTAGGCCATAGAGGCCGGGCTTTCGCCGTTGAACTCGACAAAGCCGAGGCTGCGGCTGCCGTCCGGGTTGCGGGCGAAAAAGCTGTCAAGGCGGGCGGTGGGGATGGTGGAGCGGTAGCCGTGATCGAGAAGAAGGAGATATTCTTCATCGGGTGTGGCGTGGACCTGCGCTCGCAGTTCAGCGTCGTCGAGCATGAGACGGGCAAGACGGTCGAAGAGGCGGAGAATCAGCTCGGTGCGATCGACCAGGTAGCTCCACTCTTGCGGCGAATAGAACAGGGGCCGCAGTACGGTGCAGAGAGGGCGGTCGCCGAAGACCATGTTGCGCTCGGCCATGCGCGCGGTGAGGAGGTCCCAGCTGTCGCTGGCGAGGCGGGGTTGGGAGAGGAGGTCATGAAAACGGGAGATGGCGGTCAATGAGTTCATTTGGCCATTCGCCTTGGGCGGTACTCAGCGGCGTTGAGAGTCCTTCAGTATACGTCGCGATTGCGGGTGTGCGCCAGGCGAAGAATTCAAGCAGCTATGGGCTGCAGTTGAACCCGTAGCCCGGTTCGCCGGCATCGGGGTCGCGGAAGGTCAACGTCAGGTCGAAGGTCTGACGGTCGACAATCTGAGCGTCCTTGCTCAGTCCGACAGAGAGCATTGCTTCCACGCGGTAGGTTTCGTCGGGGGTTACAGGGTCTTTGAGGTGCAGGGTATTGTTGAGGCGGGTATCGGTTTGGGCCAGGAGGAAGAGACTGTTGTTTTCTGTTCCATCGGGGTTGTAGACGATGAGCTCGACATTAGGGGCGTCATCTTCAAAGCGGGCGGGCAGCCAGATGCGCACCCAGAGGCGTCGCAGATCGGGGTAGGGATAGATG
>VYDA01000270.1 GCA_009843665.1 Caldilineaceae bacterium SB0675_bin_29
GTAATCATCGAAGTCGCTGTTGCGTCCAAGTGTTTGAAAGTATCCGATGCCTCTTGACGGGATTAGGGCTGGCAGGACGTTCAGACGCGGACAAGATCCTTTTCCACATATTGGCGAAGCAACGGCTTTTCGTCCGCGGCCCCTTTGGTCAACACGTCCACCTTTGTACCCAGCAGGTCCGCCAAATGATCGCAGAGGTCAACGAACTCCCAGCCGAGTGGCGCATTTAGTGTAACCAGAATTTCGAGGTCGCTGGCATCGGTCTGGTCGCCGCGGGCGTAGGAGCCAAACAGAGCGATCTCCTCTACGTGGAAACGCTCTTTCAATTCGGTATGGTTGGCACGCAGGATTCTGCGGATTTCGTCAACGCTTTTCACTTTATGTAACAGATTCTAATGAGCGGTCCGATCGGTCCCCCAAGCAATCTTAACATGTCGACAGGTCGGGGTTTTCATCTTTCACCTGGTCGTGAGCGAAAACTTCGTCACATATGTCCATTTCAGGCGCGTCCCAGTCTTCGGCGAACGTCGCGAAGCCTGCGCGCAATTCGGCAGCCAGATTCTCGTCGATCCCCTGCTTACGCAGATCGATGTGGCCCGAATTCGGAGTCTTTGAGATTCTGCGCTTTTCCGTCGGTCGCTCCATATTGAAATGCTCTGCTCAGATAGGATTCGGGTGGCCTTCGGGCCATTCTTCGGGGGTGAAGGGCCAGTTGAGATTGGCGCAGACGTCCTTCCAGCGTTCTTCCATGTCGGGCAGGTAGAGGAGGGGGATCCAGCCGAGGCGCAGGTAGATGCTGAGGGCGGGCAGGCGCCAGTCGTCGGTGTTGAGGTAGATGTTCTTGTGGCCGGAGCGGAGCAGACGGCGCACAACGGAGGCACATACGGCCATGCCCAGCCCCTTGCCCTTGTGTTCAGGATCGCCTGCCACCCAGCCCAGTTCGCCGCCAAAGGGGTGGATCTCCTGGGGTCTGTGTGTTGCCATGGCAGTTGCGACGATTTTGCCGCTGGCCCGGTGTTCAATCATGAAGAAGCCATCGGGCAGGATATGGTCGAACCAAGGCTTCAGCATTTCATAGTTCCAGCGTGAGAAACCGGCCAGGTCCATGACGTCGTACCAGCCCTCTTCGTCGCCGGGTTTGAAGGTGCGAAGGGTGTAGCCGATGGGGACATGGACGGCCGGCGGCGAGCCGAGCAGGTGCTCGGGCCAGATCATTTTGAGCTGTTCCTTTTTTCTTTCCTCGCTCATGCTGTTTATCCTTTGATTCCTGTAATCACAATTCCCTGCAGGAAGGTGCGCTGGGTGACGAAGAAGATGGCGATCGGCACCAGGGTGGAGACGACGGTCATGGCCATCAGGTACTGTATGTCGACTTCGGTGCGCCCTTTGAAGCGGCTCAGGCCCAGGGTGATGGTGAAGAGCTGGGGCGAGTTGATGTAGATCAGCGGTGCGAAGAAGTCATTCCAACTATAGGTGAACTGGTAGATGGCGACAACAATGAGGGCGGGCCGTACCTGGAAGAGGAGGATGCGCCAGAAGACGGCGAAGCGGCTGCAGCCGTCGATGAGGGCGGCGTCGTCGAGCTCGCGGGGGATGGTGAGGAAGAACTGGCGCAGCAGGAAGATGCTGAAGGCGTCGCCGAAAAAGAGGGGCACGACGAGCGGCTTGAAGGTATTGACCCACTCGAGCCAGCTGAAGATCATGAAGAGCGGGATCAGGGTCACCTGCATGGGCAGCATCATGGTGCTCAAGACGACGACGAAGAGGGTAGTGCGGCCGGGGAACTGGATGCGTGAAAAGGCGAAGGCCGCAATCGAGCAGGAGAAGAGAACGGCTACGACATTGAGCGAGGCGACAAAGGCGGTGTTGGAGAAGAAGGTGATGAAGTCGCCCTTGAGCCAGGCCTCGACGTAGTTGGCCCAGCGATAGGTCGGCGGGATCCAGACAGGCGGGATTTTCCAGATCAGGCTCTTGTCTTTACCGGCGGTCAGCAGCATCCAGACCCAGGGCGTGAGGAAGAGGGCCGCGCCGGGCAGCACCAGAATCCACAGCCAGAGCTGGTGGGCTATGGATCGCCACAGCGGCCCGGTTGGGCGGGTGTAGCTGAATCTTTTTTGTTCTACGAAAACGTTTTCGGTGCGCATTGTTTTTTGAGGAGAGAGGAGAGAGAAACCCCCTCTTCCGCTGCTTGCTCAGCGACCCCTTTGGCTGCTATCTGGCGGCTTCTCCTTCGTAGTAGACCCAGCGGCGGGACGAGTACTGGAATATGAGGGTAAAGGTGATGATAATTGCGAAAAGGACCCAGGCGGCGGCCGAGGCGTAGCCGAAGCGGATCTGCAGGAAGGCCTTGCGATAGAGAAAGAGGACCATGCTCAGGGTGGCGTTGTTGGGCCCGCCTTCGGTCATGATGAAGGCCTGGGTGAAGAACTGGAAGGCGTAGATGAGGCCGATGGTGACGTTGAAGAAGATGGTGGGCGTCAGCATCGGGATGGTGACGTGCCAGAACTTGCGGATGCTGTTGGCGCCGTCGATGGTGGCGGCCTCGTAGAGATGGGTGGGGATGCCCTGGAGGCCGGCCAGGTAGAGGAGCATGTTGGCGCCGACGCCCCAGACGCTCATGATGATGAGAAAAGGCAGCGCCCAGGTCGATGAGTAGAGCCATGACGGTCCTTCGATTCCGAAGATGGCGAGGAAGTTGTTGAGGAGGCCGGCGCGGGGGTTGAAGATTTGCAGCCAGAGCAGAGAGACTGCGACGCCGGAGATGACGGTGGGCAGGTAGTAGATGGTGCGCCAGATGCCGAGGCCGAGCAGCTTCTGGTTCAACACGAGGGCGATCATGAGGGCGAGGCAGGAGCCGAGGGGGACGGTCGAGAAGGCGTAGATGAAGGTTACGCGCAGGCTCTTCCAGAAGAGGTCCTCATTGAACAGGTCGCGGTAGTTTTCGAGGCCGACGAAGAAGGTGCTGGTGAGCAGATCGGAGCGGAAGAAGCTCAGTCCCAGGGAAAAGAGCATCGGCCCGAACACGAAGGACAGGAAGCCTACCATCCAGGGCAGGAGGCAGAGATAGGCGGTGATCAGGTCCTGCCGTTTCTGGGAGGAGCCCACCCGCCACTGTCTTGCCAAGCGCGTTGTCATGCCGTTCCTCAGCGTTTTCAGCAAGGAGGGAAGAGGAGAAAGAAGTGTCCTTTCACTCCTCTCTCCTCAATACCCTTTCCTTATTTTATCCCATGCGTTCGAGCGTGGCGTGCTGGGCCTCGGTCACCTGCTGCGAGATGTCGACCAGGATGCTGACGGGCTCGGAGCCTTCAACATAGATGGCCTCCATGGCGGGCACGAGGAGCTCCTCGGCGACGGACTGGAAGCGGAAGAGCTGTGGGCCGCGGGCCTCGCCGGTCTTGAGCTGATCGACGATTACCTCCAGCTGCACGGGTTCGAGGCGGCCGTCGATCTCGCGCAGGAAGCCGGGCCACTTGTCGGCGGCGCTGGCGAGGCCGGGCAGACGGCCTGAGCGGCGGGCGACGTTGTCCTGGTACCATTCGCCGGCACCGATCCACTTGACCCAGTTCCAGACGTCGTCGTGGTTGCCGCGGTCGGCGACGCCCTTGTAGACGCACCACTGGTCGGGGGCGCCCATGCAGACGCGGTCGACGGGCCCGGTGGGGATGTGGTTGATGTCCCAGGAGCCCTCCTCCATCTGGTCGGCGAGGTCGAAGAACTGGTCGGCGCTGCGTTCGGCGAAGGCGACGATGTCGGCGGGCAGGACGCCGGTCCAGGTGTTGGGGATACCTGAGGCGTTGACCTGGTTTCGCTGGGCGAGGCAGTTGAGATCCCACATGTTGTGGCGGATCCACTCGAAGGCGGCCAGGGCCTCCTCCTCGCCGAGCATGCACTCCATCAGCGTCTCGTCGTCGCGGACCATGCCGCCCCAGGCCTCGACGTAGTAGAAGTAGCCGAGGACGTAGCTGGGACGCAGCTGGCCGCCCCAGCGGGTGATCTCGCCGTCGTCATCCTTCTTTGTGAGGGCACAGGCGGTAGCGGCGCAGTCGTCGACGGACCAGTCCTGTTCGGGGTAGGCGACACCGAGCTCGTCGAAGGCGGGCTTGCTGTAGTAGACGCTGGTCACGTCGATGTTGGTGACCATGGCCATGCGGATCTGGGTGATCTGGTCCCAGCACTGGTCCCAGCCGGCGGCGAGGAAGATGTCGTCGGCATCGGGGACGTCCTGGTCGACCAGAGGCTGCAGGTCGAGAAGCTGTCCTTTTTCGGCCCAGGTGTTGATGATGGGGGGCCAGGTGGACATGACGTCGGGCGCGGTGCCGGCGGCCATGTTGGTCAGCACCTTGGTGGACCAGCCATCGCCGTGGGGTTCCCAGAGGATTTCAACTTCGGGGTGTTCCTCGTAGTAGCGGGGGAAGGCCTCGTCCTGGTGATACTCTGCCCACTGGATGCCGGGCACGTTGGCGAACCAGTCGAAGCTGGCGAAGCGGATCTGGGTCCTTTCGCCGTCTGCGTCGGAGGCGGCAGCGCTGTCTCCGGCCATTGCGTCGCCGCCGGCGGGCGCCGGGGCGCAGGCGGCCAAGGCGGCGGTACCGGCGATGCCAGCGCTCAGGCGCAACATATCGCGGCGAGTTAAACGGTTGGACATGGTGAGTTCCTCCTTTGGGAAGATGCTTGGCTATGCCCTAACAAAGTTGAATCGAGAAGACTACCAGGCGGTGTGGTTTCTCCCATTTCGTCAAGTCACCTCGGCGACCTTCGCCGGCAGTCCGGTACGGATCGACTCCCAGCAGGCCGAGGCGGTGGCAATCACTTTGGCTCCCGCGACCTCATCGATGAGAGGACGCTTGTCCTCGCGCAAACACTCTTCAAAATGGCGCATGTAGCGTATGACTTCCTGGCCGTGCCCGGCTTCGCGCCTGAATTCCAGGCTCATTTCGGGCTGGCCCTCGAGCTTGTCGAAAACGAACTGGTCGTTTACGAAGGACCCTTTATCGCCGAAGATGCTCAGTCCCAGCTGGGGCAGCGGCGCCTCCACCAGCCCGTATACGGCCATTATGCGGGCGATGACGCCGGAGCGGAAACGCAGGTTGATGAGAAAGTTGTCATGCTTGTCGGCAGGGTAACGGTCGTCCATGTGACTGCAGGAGGCGTAGGTGAAGACCTCATCGACATCGCCCAGGAACCAGCGAAGCAGGTCGATGGGGTGGCAGGCGCCGCCGTAGAGCCAGTCCTGCGGATGCTCGTAGCGCCAGGTGGTGCGGTCCATGACGTGGCGCATGTCGTGGACGTAGTGGGCCTCGGCGAAGAGGATGCGGCCGAGGTCGCCGTCGTCGAAGAGTTTTTTGGCGGCCATGAAGTTGGGGCGGAAGCGGGAGGTCTGGCCGGTCAGGAATTTCACGCCTGCCATTTGTACCAGCTGTACGACGCGCCGGGCCTCCTCCAGGGAGACGACCATGGGCTTGGTGCAGATGATGTGCTTGCCGGCGGCGACGGCGGCCTCGATGTGCTGCATGTGCAGGTGGTCGGGCGAATAGATGCCGACGACGTCGACATCGGGTTGCAGCGCCAGCTCCTGGTAGTCCGTGGTCAGATGGGTGATTCCGTGTTCATTGCCGAGCCGCTCCAGTCGTGCGGTGTCGCTGTCGCAGAGGGCGCGCACCTGCAAGCTTGACGTCGGATCCCGGTTGATGGCGAGCATGTTGGCGCCCATGCCCAGGCCGATGACGCCGACGCCGATCTCTTTGCCCATTCTTCTACCTAACATGAGGATTCCCGTGTGAAGTATGCGCGGCGCGAAGTGCGCGGCTGCTTTGGTGTCTCAGCGTAACTACCAGGCCATATCCTGCGTGCGGTCTGTTTGGCCGGAATGTACTGCCAGGATCTGTGTAGCGGGCTCTTGAAGTTCATAGCGGCGCACCTTGGGTCCACCCGGACGGTGCATCGCCTGGCTTGCCTGCGCCGGCAGGTAGTCGGAAGCGGCCAAGGCGCGGGGTGGGGTTGGAAGCCCGGTCGCAGCGGGTAGTCAACATCATATTACCCACACACTCGCTGCGGCGTGAACAAGGCCGGGGGCGTTGCGGGGGCGGAGCCCCCGCACAAGGGAGGGCCGAATAGGCCCGACCGCCCAACTGCAGTGGTCAGTGGCCAGTGGTCAGTGGTCAGCGATGGCTGCGATTGATGGGCGATGTGCGTGAAAGGGATAGAGAAGCACATTGTGTCTTGTTGAATCATGATCGGCATTTGTGATGAATACAGTCGTCGCGTTTCTTGTGTGTCAGCCCTTGATTCCGGTGAGGGCGATGCCTTTTACGAGATTGCGCTGGAAGATGAAGAAGACGATGAGCGGGGGGATGAGGGTGAGCAGGGAGCTGGCCATGACCTTGGAGTAGTCGAACCAGCCGAATGAGTTGCCGATTCCGCGGAGGGCGAGGGGGAGAGTGTAGTTGCCGCCGTCGGTGATGGTGACGAGGGGCCAGAGGTAGTCGTTGAAGGTGGCGCGGAAGCTGAAGATTGCGAGCACGGAGATGACGGGCTTCATCATGCCGACGATGATGCGGGTGTAGATGGTGAAATCGCCGGCGCCGTCGATCTTGGCGGCGTCGTAGAGCTCGAGGGGGATGCCGTAGACGAACTGGCGGCAGAGAAAGATGCCGAAGGATGAGAATACTGAGGGCACGATGAG
>VYDA01000276.1 GCA_009843665.1 Caldilineaceae bacterium SB0675_bin_29
CAACTGGAGTCCCGCCGCCCCGAAAGCGCCTCCCCCACTGCCAGCGAGCAACCTGCCGATGGCGAGCCGCTCCCCACCAACCAGCGCAGTTACTTCCGCCACGGGCTGATCTGCGGCACCAGCTTGGGGCCCGTCCGCGTCTGAGGTCACATAACCGATGACATCCACCGCGGTCGCCACGAAACTGTACGGCACGTCAACCGTCAGACGAGCCCCGCCTCCAGACCCTTCACCAACCGAGTTACTCGCGCCGTCACCGTTGAGAGTCGCGCCGATCTGTCGGTCGTAATAGACACCGCCGAACCACAGATCTCGTACCTTGTCGGTAACAACAAAGCGGGCGTCCATCAGATCGAGAATGTGGCCGCTTGGAATAGTCTGCAGCTGTTCACGCACGCGGCCGTCAGGCACCAGCTCATCCGGCGGAATCAGCAGTGATAGATAGGCGTTGTAGCGTTGCAGAGGAAGCACGCCGCCGTCGAAGCCGTCCACAGTGGGGATGCGCAACAGCAGCGACAGGTTCGGCGCCAGGATCTCCTGCGACTTGAGCGCGATGATAAACTCCGTGAAGGCGGCCTCGCTCAGCTGCGGACGCGCGCCGCCGCGCAGAATACGCCGCCAGTCGGACATATCTCCCGGGTCGAACGTGATATCGCTGATGCTGAGCAGCCGCCCCGCGGCCGCCGGGTGAAGCGCCCGCTGCGGCTCCGTCAGCAGGTGGGCGGGCGCTGTCCGCACGTCGTAAACGGCCTGCAGCGCGGTCGGCTGCGTATGCGGCAGGGCACGCGCAGCCAGAAGCAGATCGAACGCTAGAATCGCAAGCAGCGCCGCACCCGCGGCACGCGACCAGCGCAGTGAGACCGCTCTACCGCCGTTGACGTCTCCCAACCTGCGCCAAAACCACTCCATCCCGGCCCCCGCCAGAACAGCCATGCCCAGCGTATACAGCATCATCCAGCGCGCCGGCGTACGGAAGAGATCGAAGCCCGGGATCACATAATAGAAGAGAAACGAAAATGGGTTCCAGCGTCCCAAAGCCAGGAACAGGCCCAGACCGGCGAAAAAGAGTCCGCACAGAGCAGCCAGTGGCCAGTGACCCACTGTCCATGGCCGCCTGCCGGCCGCCGCCTGAAGACGAGTCACCACCGCGACCAGGGCAAGCAGAAACCCCACCGCGCCCACATAGGCGACAAACTCGGTGTAACCGAGCGTAGCAAAAACTACGCTAAGATCGCGCAGGCCATATGAGGGCAGCAGCGTCCAGTGGAGCAGTAACGGGCGCAAACTGAAGCTGGTCACATCCACGTAGCTGAGCCCGCCGCTCCGCAGCCCCAACTGGCTCAATTCCAGCGTTGGCAACAGTTGCGCGGCGGCGAGCAGGACACCCAGCAGGACCCCCAGCACATAGATGACGAAGGAGGCGGCAAGGTGAACAATACCGCGCGAATACGAACGCAGGCTCGTCGCCACCAGCCAGGCTCCCACACCGAACAGATTGATATAAGTCGTCTGCGTGTGACCGGCCAGCAGAGTAAACGCAACAAACAAGGCGAAGGGCAGTAATAAAGCCGCGCACCTCCAGGAGTGAGAAGCAAGAAGCGAGAAGTCGGAAATCCCCTCTCTCTCCTCTCTCCTCTCCGCTCTCTTCTCCCACAACCACCGCCCTTCCAGCGCCCACAGGAGCCACGGCAGCCAGGCTGCGCCGTTCATCTGATTGATGTGCCCCAGCAATCCGCCGTAGAATCCGCTCCCCGCCAGCACCAGTCCGGTCCCAACCGCGGCCAGCCACCCCATTCCCCAGCGCCGCAGCAGCGCGTAGCCGCCCAGTGCCAGGATCCAGGCATGGATGGCGCCGCTCCAGTAGAGTTGCCGCGTCACAGGCAGCCAGCTCAACGGCCAGTGTAAGGGATAAAGCGCCGCGGCCTGCGGATTGGCAAGGAATGGCGCACCCATGAAGATGTATGGATTCCAGAAAGGAATTCGGCCCGCACGCAGCGAGGCGGCTGCATAGTCGCGGTAGGGATAGAAGTAGTGGAGTATGTCGCCGCTGGCCAGTACTCGATCCGTAAACAGGAGTCGGTAAAAGAGCAGCAGGACGAAGAGAGCCAGGACCGACGCGGCCGACAAGGGTGGTAAGAAGCGGCGAATCGAACTATAGCGGCTACTGATCAGAAACACCGCAAACAAATGTCCACCGGTGCTCAATCCCTGAAACGGTACTTGATCAGCGTGGCTATGGCCGTAAACCCGTCCCGCCAGGTAAGCTTCTTGCCTTCATGGAACTGGCGCCCGTTGTAGCTTATAGGCGTTTCAAAGATCGGGTAGTTGCGTTTGAGGATTTTGGCCGTCAGTTCGGCTTCGATTTCGAACCTCTGGCTGTGGAGGGTCATCCCTTCGATTACGCCCCGCCGAAAGCACTTGTAGCAGGTCTCCATATCAGTCAGGACGGTGCCGTAAAGCAGGTTGGTAAACCAGGTGACGCCTTTATTGCCAATCGTGTGGGCAAGACTCATCGCAGCACGCGGGCCGCCGAGAAAGCGGCTGCCGTAGACAACATCGGTGCGCCCCTCCAGAATTGGGGCGAGAAGTCTGACATAGTCGCTAGGATTGTATTCAAGGTCGGCGTCCTGCACAACGTAAATCGCGCCGGTCGCAGCCTCAAATCCTGTGCGCAAAGCCGCACCCTTGCCACCGTTGCGTTCATGATAGATGATTCGCAAATCTTCCGGCTTTTCCCCCTGTAAGCGGGCCAGTATATCCCGCGTGCCGTCGGTGGAGCCGTCATCAACGATGATGATCTCCTTTTCCAGTTGGATGTGGTTGCCGGTCATATCCTTCGCGCCGTCGGCACTGACTGTAAGGTCGACCGCACGTACGCGGCGGATTATCTCCTCCAGTGTGCCGATCTCGTTGTAGACCGGCATGATGATCGAAAGTCGCGTCTCAGCCGGCGCGCCATCGGAAGATTTCATAGTACGGCGGTCGCTCGTGACCGTTCACACCAAGGATGGGCCCCGGCCACTGGTTTCAGGCTATTCACCGGCCTGATGGGCAAGAATGATCGCTTCGGCCACAGCCTTCATAGGCTTGCGGTTGTTCATA
The DNA here is from genome assembly GCA_009843665.1 of Caldilineaceae bacterium SB0675_bin_29. GTDB lineage: Bacteria > Chloroflexota > Anaerolineae > Caldilineales > Caldilineaceae > Bin5. Next base: position 3,103 of record VYDA01000276.1, read on the forward strand.
CTCATCTTCTGAATCCGCCGAAAGGCTTCGGCTTCATTCATGTTCTGCAGCTGCATCAGGATGCCTTTCGCCCGCTCAACCGCCTTTCTGGTCTCCAGCGTCTCCTTCAGGTCATCGATCTCATTTTCCAAAGTTCGAAACTCACCGAAACGCGCCAGGGCCACCTCGATCGCAGGGGTCAGATCGTTTTCGCGGAATGGCTTGACCAGATAGCTCGCTACACCTGCCTCCTTGGCGCGCTGAACCAATTCCTGCTGGCTGTACGCACTCAAAAGCAGCACCGGGGCCAAGCGCTCCTCCGTCAGGACCCGGGCGGCCTCAATGCCATCCACGTCCGGCATCTTGATATCCATGATCACGATATCTGGCCGCAATTCCCAACTCAGGTTGATGGCGCTCTGGCCGTCACCGGCTTCGCCTACAACCAGGTAACCCAGGTTGGTGAGCATCTCCCGCAGGTCCATCCGAATGAGGGATTCATCATCGGCAATGATTATGCGCGTACGCTCCACGGTTTATCCCTTTCCCGGTCGCCAAATGCGAAGATTCCGGAGTCGGTGGCTGGCGACAATGCCGGCGTCTAGAGGTTCATATTCGATGGTTGGTGCCTTTGCTGGTTTCTGTTCACGGGTCGCATCAGTTAGGCTACGACAGATTCTATGTTGATCGAACGTTTTGGAAAAGTAACAATTGCGCGGGTGCCGCCTTGCCCGCCATCGGCAGCGCCAGTGTCGTCGCCGGTTACCTGTTCAAAAAGCAAATTGCCCTTCAAGTCATCAGTGACAAGCGTATAAACAATCTGCAACCCCAAACTGTGGCTCCCGTCCGGGTCGAAGTCGGAAGGCAGCCCTAACCCGTTGTCCAGCAACGAAATGCGTACCTCATCCCCCAGGTCTTCGAGCACAATGCGGATTTCCCCTCTGTTACGGTCCCGCAGACCATGTTCCATCGCGTTCATCAGCAGTTCGTTGACAACGAGCGCAGAGGCTGTGGCCTGGCTGGCTGGAAGGCGGATATTCGGCCCCTCCAAAGAAATCTCAACCTTCTGTCCTGGATTGACCGTAACCTGTTGGGTCTGTCCCAGGATGCGCTGGCATACGTCGCGGATGTTGATCGGGCGGTGTTCATCCTGGCTCAAGTATTCGTGAATCACCGACATACTCAGGATGCGGTTGACTGCGTCGGTCAGCTGTTGCTGGCCTTCTCCGTCCTGGTATCGCCGGCTCTGAATGCGCAACATGGCGGCAATCGTCTGCAAATTATTCTTTACCCGGTGATGCACTTCCTGAATCATCGCCGATTTGACCTTCAGCTCGCGCTCGCGCTGCACCGTCTCCGTGGCATTGTGTACCAGCACCAATACGCCATCGACCTGCGGCGCGTCCTCCGTCGTCACCGGATTCGTCCACGGCAGCTGGCGGCGCACTCTTCGCTGCATCTGGTAGAGAGCGCCGCGTGGCGCACGCAGCGGGATTGCAGTGCGTACCCACACGCGACCGTCTTCGCTCTCGTGGCGCGTCTGCACACAGCAGTTGGCCTGCATCGCCTGGCTCACAATCTCTTCGTCCGCATCCTCCAGATCAGATACTGGTGCGCGCCGCATATCCGCCACAAGACCGATTGAACGAAACAGATTCATGGCGATGCCGCTCATGTAGCTGATGCAGAAATGCTCATCTACCAGGTAGACTCCGTCCAGGCTTCCGAACCCGCCTGAGATTTCGGCCGTCTCGATCTCACCTTGCACCGCCATCCTTTGCAGCCAGCGTACGGCATTGCGGAATGGCCGCTCGCGCCGCCGGTGCCGCTCATACTCAATCAGATTGGTCTCGATGAGCAGGGCCGCAATCGCCTGATTGACAGCGTTGTGTACGGTGTACACCTGCTGGATTACCGGGGCGCCGCTGCTGGTGCGTTCGGGGGGAATCTTGCTCTCTGCCATCCTGTCTCTGCGGTCTTCCATCAGGGCCCGATGAACCGTTGGCTGGGCAGTAAATGTGTAAGTGCGCCCGGTCATGTCATCCTGGTAAATAGATGAAAGCGAATGGGGCGCAGCGTGCTGGCCAACCAGGATCTGACCAACTGGGACGCGTTGCATCGTAGGCGACTCAATGAACTCAATGTGTGAGGGGGATTCTTCCTGAGGATCCATCAAACAGCAGAGCATTACGTCAGAACGGCTGACGTCGGCCGTAATGGCCAGACCGGCTTCTATCCGATATAGCAGCGCGATATCGCGCTCGGTCAATGACGAACAGGAGTTGACCCGGCTATCCATCTCTGTTTGTGGGCTTCTCTGTGCCCTTCAAAGCAGCGTCTCTGCCGCTTTCGTCCTCAATAATCACCGCGGGATAAAAAATGCCGTCGTAGAATAAACCTGTTCCCGACGGCAAGTTACAAGACGTACATAAATTGGCAGACTAGCCGGACCACCGGGGCCAGACGGAAATGTGACGGCTCGACCATACTGCAAACTAGTCGGGGAGAGAGGATTTGAACCTCCGACCTCTTCGTCCCGAACGAAGCGCGCTACCGAGCTGCGCTACTCCCCGAAAGTGTGCAAAAGTATAACGCATGTTGAAATTAAAGGGCAAATTGGGCTGTCGGCAGTTGGACGGGGCGGCATCCACTTACGTGCTCTTGGCCATTTACCACCAAATCAAAGCAGATTTCCCGGCCACATTCTCCCCTGGAGTCGCATTCCTCCATTGCTAATCCAGGCAAGCGAACGCCATATACAATCGCCATAGTTCAGTCGCTTTTCCAGTCTCCCTTTGGGGCCGCCAGACAGTTCGGCCACCGTCCATAGGACTTCGTCCCGCGCAAGCTTTCAGATTCTTATCAAATCTCGAGCCGACAGCTTAGGAGTTCCCCTTCCCCTGTTCCCTTTAGCCCCGTGCCCCTACGCGTCCGCAGGCGCCTGCAGCGCCGCCAGCAACTCCTCAGCTTCCCGCCGCCTGTCCGCGTCCTCATTGCGAGCGATGATACGCTGGAGCGTCGAGATGGCCCGCGTATCCCCCTCTTTGGCCATCTTGATCGCCATCTCGTCGCGCTTGTCGTGGTAGCTGTTGTCATATTCCCGCACTTCCAGATCCCATTTCCGCCAGTAGTACTTCAAGTCCAGGTCGGGCCAGTCCGCGTAGACCTCCTCCCATGTGCTCGGCTGGCTGTGTGGTTGCAGACTGCCGGGCGCAATCGGTTCGCTGGCCTTCTGGTAGCGGGCGTCCATCGACATGCGCAACCGGTCAGAACTGTTCGGCAGCCCCTTGTGGACCGTCATGCTGTGGAAAATGAGGACATCCCCTTGCTGGAACGGGCTGTATGCCCAGGTGTCCTCGAGCGGGTCGATTACCTCCAACCCCCCAGCCCCCATCGCCGGCTGGAAGTCGTAGACGCCGCGTCGATGCGACCCGGCCGCCACCTGCAGTCCCCCCAGTTCATTAGGCAGATCGCCCAGCGGGATCCAGGCTGTATATGTGTCAGCAGTACCCTGAATCGGGAGGAGGGCCTGGTGCG
>VYDA01000009.1 GCA_009843665.1 Caldilineaceae bacterium SB0675_bin_29
GGTTGGCATGGACGATGAAAGTGTTGTGGTCGAGGACGCCGAGTTCGTGCAGGTGGACGAGCTGGCTGAGGCCGGTTACGGAGCGATAGATTTCGCCTTCGCCGGGGGCGTAGCCGGCGTGCAGGTGGAGGGGGACGTTGTTGGCGCGGGCGCAGGCGTGGGCGGCCTGCAGCAGCTCGGGGGAGGCGGTGCCGACGCCGTAAACGAAGACGAAGCCGCGCACGAGTGCATCGGCGTCCTGATTTCTGTGCAGCTCGGCGTCGAGGAGTCCGAGCGCGCGGTCGCGGTCGACGGGGGCGCGGGCCATGAGGCGAGGGCTTTCGAGGCCGGGCATGGCGGCGAGGGTTTCGCGGCGGTCCCAGATGTAGGGCGGGGCGAAGAGGGCCCTCATGCCGATGCGTTCGACTGCTGCGGCGGCGACATCGGTTGAGAAGAGGGTGCCGGGCTCGATGAACATGGTGAAGCCGCTTTGCAGCATCTCGAGGGAGGCCATTGCGGCGGCGGCGGCTTCGTCATCCGGGGTGACATCGGCTTTCCAGTCTGCGAACTTGATGGTGGAGGCGTCCACGTCGTGGATGTTGCCGAAGACACCGCGGCAGGTGGTGTGCACGATGTGGTTGTGGGCGTCGATGAATCCGGGATGGACGATAGCGCCGGCGGCGTCGATGGTCTGGCCGGCGTCATATTTCTGGCGCAGCTCGGCGTCGGCGCCTACCTCGACAATGCGCGAGCCGATGACGGCCACGGCGCCGGAGGTGTAGATGGTGCGGGCGGCGTCCATGGTGACTATCTGCCCGTTGCTTATGAGAAGATCACAGGCGTACTTGCTCATTGGACTAACCGGCCTTTCCCTGGCGCAGTGCAAGCCGCAACAGTTCGCTTTCGGTCAGGTAGGGCTGGATGCCGGCGGCGAAGTCTGCCACGGACTCGGCTACCGTCGCGGTTGATGTGTCCAGCTTGAATTTCCGGCGTATGAGCGAGTTTGCGTATTCCTCTTCGAAGCGCTGGATGATGTGCTCGACATCGGCTTCGGGCACTACGGGATAGGGATGCGGGCTTGCGGCCATGCGCTTGCGGATCACATCGGGCGCGGCCTCCACAAGGATGAGGACGGCGTCGGGCCTGAACTGGAGGATGCGCTGTTCGAGCATGCGGGAGATCACTGTGCGGTCACCGTCCTGGCCGCGGCCGCCGTAGCCGTAGTACTTGGTGGCGTAGACCAGTTCGTCGATGTAGAGGCCGATGCCCATGAAGTTTTCGTCGGAGCCGGAGGCCCAGGGCGTGTGGTAGTAGAGGTTGTGGCGCTGGATCACCTCGGTGAGGCGGGGGCTGAGCTGCTGGAAGGCGGCGATGTCGTCGGGCGTCAGCTCGGGGCCGTGCGGCTTGGTGTCGGGCAGCTTGTTGTGGTCGTGGATCAGTTTGAACTCGGTGCCCAGAGACTCCTGGGCCCATTCGTTGATGGCGTGGGCGAGGGTGGTGGTGCCGGCGTACTCGCAGCCGATGAGAATCAGGTACATGGTAGGTTTCTCCGAGAATGCCGCTGTCCAGGCAGCTAGCGGTGTTGGAATTGGCGGGTCTAGTTTATGTCTAGTGTCTGAAGAAGTCCTCTGATGTAGCCGGCGGCGTAAAGGAGTCCGTGGTGGACCCGCTCACTGTCATAGATGGTATGGGGGAAGTGGCCGGGGATGAGGGCGCCGTCGAAGCCTACTTCCCTGAAGGTCTTGAAGATCTCCAGAAAGTCACAGTCGGCCTCTTCGAGGAAGCATTCGCGAAAATCGGGGGAGGCACCCTGCACGCCTTGGACGTGACCGTAGACGATCTGGTTGCGGCCGCCGAAACGGCGGATGGCGGCGTGGATGTCGACGTTCATAGCGGTCCAGTTGCCGAGGCAGAAGTTGAGGCCGCTTGCGGGGCTGCCGGCGATGTCCATGGCGCGCTGGAAGCCGGCGGGATTGCAGAACAGGCGCGGGATGCCGCCCAGCTTTTGGACGGGCGGGTCGTCAGGGTGGAGAGCCAGTCTGACGCCGGCCTCCTCGGCCACGGGGATGATGGCCTTGATGAAGTATTCGTAGTTGCTCCACATCTCCTCGTGACTGTACTCACGATCGCGGAAGAGAGGGCCGCGATCGGCCACGTCCTGTTCAAATCTACTGACCTGGGCGTTGCCGCGGCCGGGCGTGGTGAGCGAGGTACGCCAGGAGTTGCGGGTGACTCCGGGCTGATTGACCATCCAGTGGTAGCCGTAGACCGGGATGCCGGCGCGGCCCATGTTGCGAATGGTCTCGGCGACGTTTTCGATCTGCTGGTCGCGGCCGTCCTGGCCGAGGACGATCTTTTCGTAGCACCAGTTGGGCAGTGGGTTTTCTATGGAGACGACATTGAGGCCGGCGTCTTCGCACTGGGTGCGCGCCCAAAGCAGGGTCTGGAAGTCCCAGAAGGCACCCGGTTTGTCGGCGGCTTCGGGTGAGAAGCGTGTGCGGTGATCGGGATGGCAGGTGGAACTGAGGGCGACGTCAAGGATGTCGTACTGTTTGAGAAAGCCGAGGAAGTTGTCATGGTCCGGCAGGGCTACGTAAACGCATACTCTCATGTTTGGCTCCGGTTCCATTCAGGATGAAAGATGGCACAAGGTTAGTCGAAGGGCGCTACACGATGAACTGGCGCTTGATGGAGGGCGGATCAGGTTGCTAGGGCAGACGGTAGATCAGCTCTGGTTGGGCGGTCTGCATTTTGGTGGGCGGCAGGCCGGCGAGCATTGTTTCGAGGTCGTCGACGACCATGCGCCCGATTGTGTGCATGTCCTGCCAGACGGAGCCGGCGCGATGGGCGGAGAGGATGGTGTTGGGGGCGGTGCGTATGGGATGATCGGCGGCCAGGGGCTCCTGGGGGAAGACGTCGATGGCGGCGCGGAATCGGCCCTGATGCAGAAGGTCGGTGAGGGCGTCGAAGTCGACGAGGTGGGAGCGGCTGATGAGGAGCAGGACGGCGTCGGAGCTGATCAGCGAGAGCAGCTCGCGGTCGAGCATGGCTTTGTTCTCATTGGAAGGGATGGCGAGGACAAAGATGATGCGTGCTTGTGAAAGCAGCTCCTGGAGGCTGACCGGGGTGCAGCCGCGTTCGCTGATGAAGCTTGGGGGCAGCCAGGGATCATAGACCTGAATCGGGCAGCGGAAGGGGGCCAGCAGCGGACGGAGCGATTGGGCCAGACCGCCGAAGCCGATAAAGCCGACGGGCTGGCCGTAGAGTGTGAAGGCGGTGCTGTTGCTGGGGTAGAGATAGATTTCTTCGCCGGCGGCGAAGTCGTTGTGTGCGCTGACGATGCCGCGGGCGGCGGCGATGGCCATGCCGAGCGCCATTTCAGCGACCATGGGGCCGTAGGCGGGTGCGCAGCTGAGGACGCGGATGCCGCGGGCGAAGCAGGTCTCGTAGTCGAGGTGAGCGGGGCTGGGATGGCGGCCGCCGGTTTCCATGATTGCGTGCAGGTTGGGCATGTCGTCCAGTGGTCTGGACCGCCAGGAGGAGGTGATAAAGGCGTAGGCGTCGCCGCAGGCGCGGGCGAACTCGGAGTCGGGAATGTCTTCGTCCTTGCCCCAGATTACGTCGACCAGATCGTGGAGCCGTTCGGCGTCCTGGTTGGACATGATCATATTAAGGGGGCGGGGGAATGGATTCAGAATGACTTTTTGTTTGGGCATTGAGCGAAATCCTTCGAGGTAGCGTTGTGGTGAGCGGCCTGTGTCGTTTGCCTTGCCCGGCGCAGGCCTTTGCGCGAGAGATGGGAACTGCCGTAGACTAGCTAGGGTCCAGGATCCACCTCAGACACGCTGTCAGCATTGGTCAAACGAAAGGTCCTGATTCCCATGTCTGCGCAACGAAAGGATGAAGAGTTCCCCAGCCACACGGTTACCTATGAGATTATGACCAATGTGGCCAGCGAAGACAAGGAGCGCAGTTTCAAGGTGCTGGCGACGCCGCAGGAGATCGAGCAGCTGGCCGAGCAGGGATACCTGATCCGAGAGGCGCTCTTTCAGGGGGCGCAGTTGGAACGGCTGCGCGGTGCACTGGACGAGGTCGAGGCGGCCGAGTTGGGGGAGGGCGTTACGACCATCATCCGGTCAGGACAGTTCGGGGGCTGGTTTCCGCGCCATCTGATGGACAAGCACGCGGCCTTTCTGGAACTGCTCGACTTTGAGCCGATGCTGTCGGTGGCGCGGGCGGTGTTGGGGCCGTTCGTGCGCATTCGCAATGCGGGTGGGCGGGTCAGCTACCCGGGCGAGCCGAACCAGGAGACGCACTGGCACCTGCACCGGCGGACAGTACCGAAGCCATTGCCGGCTTTTTTCTCCTTTCCCCACACTTTAGACTACCTGATCTATCTGGATGAACTCAACGACGCCAATGGAACTTTGGCGATTGTACCGGGATCGCATTTGCGGATCCATGATCCGCTGCCGGCTGACTGCTACGATGAATTGCCGGGCCAGAAGTTGGTGCGGGGGCCGGCAGGGACGTGCATCATCATGCACAGCAATCTGTGGCACCGGGCCTTGCCCACGCGGCCTGACGGGGAAAAACGGCGATTGCTTATCCTCACCTACGGGCCGACGTGGATGCGTTATTCTCCTTTTGGCGTGAAACCGGAGGACAGTCTGGTGGATGCGATAATGGACGAGGCCAGCCCGGAGACGAAAGAGCTGTTGGGAATCGGCGGCTATCAGTAGGCGGGCTCAGCCGCGGCCTACATACGGCATCTGATTGGCCATTACGGTCAGGGTGAGAACGTTGGTATCCAGGGGTAGGCTGTCCATGTAGAGGATGGTCTGGGCGACGCCGTCGGAGTCCATGTTGGGCTCGACCATGACGGAGCCGTTGGCTTGCGGGATGCCGGAGCGCATGCGGGCGGTCATTTCGGTGGCGGCGTTGCCGATGTCGATCTGGCCGCAGCAGATGTTGTATGCGCGGCCGTCGAGAGAAGTGGATTTGGTGAGGCCGGTGATGGCGTGTTTGGTGGACGTGTAGGGTGCGGAGTTGGGGCGGGGGGTATGCGCCGAGATGGAACCGTTGTTTATGATGCGGCCGCCCTGGGGCGTCTGGTTTTTCATGATGCGGAAGGCGCGCTGCGAACAGAGGAAGACGCCGGTCAGGTTTACGTCGACGACGGATTTCCAGTCTTCGTAGGAGATTTCGTCAAAGTCAGCGCGGGGGGCGCCGCGGCCGGCATTGTTGAAGAGGAGGTCGAGGCGGCCGAAGGCTTCGATGGTGCGATCGAAGAGGTTGTCCACGCCGTCGGGGTCGGTCACGTCGGTTTGGACGACAAGGGCGCGCTCGCCGGCGCCGGACTCTGCGGCGGTTTCTTCGAGGCGGTCGAGGCGGCGGCCGGCCAGGGCGACGGCGTATCCTTCGGCGAGCAGGAGTAATGCTGTGCGTTTGCCGATGCCGGAGCCGGCGCCGGTGATGATAGCGACTCTACCGGAGGTGGTCATATTTGTGTGCTCCTTTGTAATCGTGGATAGTGGTTCACGGCCAGTGGATTCTGGGGGCAACGGCGACTTTCGCTTCGTTGCCAGCCTTGATAAGCCGTTGTGCACAGTCTATCACGGCTGCTACCCTTTTCCTACTCATTGAAAGGGGCAGCCCCGTTAACGGGAAGGCCGTAACAGGATGTAAGTACGGCAGAAACTTATGCGGTATTCACAAAACATCATACACAGTGAGGAGTCAAAACGATGAAGATTCTACGCTACAGTGCCGATGATGCGATCAGCTACGGCATTCTGGAAGAGGATGGCACCGTTCGCCAGCTGGCCTCCTGTCCGTTTGATAGTCTGGAAGAGAGCGGCGAGACGACGCACGTGGACAGCGTGCGCGTGCTGGCGCCGGTCGGGAGTCCGCGGCTGATTGGGGTGGGGCTGAACTACCTGGCCCATGCCGAAGAGGGGGGCCAGACGCCGCCGGACCAGCCGATGCTTTTCATGCTGCCTTCGACTGCAGTCCTCGACCCCGAGGAGGCGATTGTTTACCCGATGCAGGGACAGAACGTCCATTATGAGGGCGAATTGACGGTCATCATCGGCAAGGAGGCGCGCCGGGTAGCGGAGGCGGAGGCGTTGGACTATGTTTTCGGGTACACCTGTGGGAACGATGTCAGCGAACGGGTAATCCAGGCGAATGAGATGGCCAACGGCTGCATGCTGATTGGCAAGGGGTTCGATACGTTCAAACCGATTGGTCCGTATATTGCGACCGGGCTTGATTCGACGAATCTTGAGTTGACGACGCGTGTGAACGGCGAGGTCAAACAGCACACGAACACGGACGACCTGATCTTTACGGTGGCGCAGCTGATCGCTTACATCAGCGAGGCGATTACGTTGCTGCCGGGTGACGTGATCATGACGGGTACGCCGTCGGGTGTTGGGCCGGTACAGCCGGGCGATGTGGTGGAGATTGAGATCTCAGGGGTTGGCGTGCTGCGGAACCCGGTGGTGGCGGAGGAGTAATTTGGGTAGATGTGTTGTGACGTCACGGGACTTCCCAGTCTTGCGGGAGGGTGGGGAGGTTCGGTGGCGTCACAGACTGCTCCCCGCCTTCCTGCAACACAAAGAGGACTATCTGCTC
>VYDA01000710.1:0-1470 GCA_009843665.1 Caldilineaceae bacterium SB0675_bin_29
ATGCTGTCAGCATCTGCGAAATTCTGAGAACCGGGGTCCGCTTTGAGCGTATCTGCAGTTCGGTTACACTGAAACCCGGGCTATCTCTATGCGTATTGACCTGTGGACTAATAACGATGAGTGAATCAATTCTTTCCGATTCCATAGCCGTGACCGCGACCGGGCCGCCCGATAATGCCATACAGGCGAAAAGAGTTTCTGGGCTGCAGTTTGACTGGCTGATCAACCTGCTGTGCGCGGTCTTCGTCGGCGGACTGTATCTGGACGGCTGGGCCCACAATCACGGGCGCGTCGATGAGTCGTTTTTCACGCCTTGGCATGCCTTTTTCTACAGCGGCTATCTACTTGTGGCGATCGCGTTTGTTGCCGCAGTTCTTGTCAATATTTCACGAGGATACCCGCTGGCTCTTTCTGTCCCCGACGGCTATCGCCTGACGGGAGTCGGCCTGTTCATCTTCGCTGCCGGCGGCGTTGGCGACATGGTGTGGCACATACTTTTCGGAATAGAGGAAGGCGCCGAGGCTCTTTTCAGCCCTACCCACATCCTGCTGGGACTCGGAATCGGCCTGACTGTAACCGGCCCGTTGCGTGCCGCCTGGAACCGAAATGACGCCCTGGCAAGCTGGCGCGAGTTGGGGCCGGCCATCGCCTCTTTGGGCACCTTTCTGGCAGCACTTACTTTCTTCATGATGTTCTTCTTCCCAGTCACCGTCCTACTGGGTACGCCTGGGACAGGTAGCGGATACTTCCGCAACGACGTGGGCAAAGTGGCGGGCTTGGTCGGGGCAACGATCTCGGCTGCCGCGCTTACAGGTCCTCTACTCCTGACACTGCGCCGCTGGCGGCTGCCCCTTGGAGCGGTTTCCGCCGTCCTCTGCCTCTCGATACTGGGCGCAACGATTTTGGACTACGAGCAGACGCTGATGATCTGGCTCGCCATAGGCATGGCCGTCCCCGCCTTGGCTGTAGATTTTCTGGCATGGCAGGCAAGACCATCCAGCAACCCGAACTCAGTTCGCTGGCTGGCCCCGGCGATTCCCTTGCTACTGTACGGCGGCTACTACACCGTCCTCTTGCCAACTGTGGGGTCAACCTGGTCGGTTCACATGTGGACCAGTACCATCGTAATCCCAACGTTGGTCTGCTGGCTTCTCAGCTTTCTGCTCGTGCCGCCTAAGATTCCAAGCCAACACCCGTGATCCTGCCAGCGCTCTCCATTCACCAAATGCAGGAGGTGGACCGGCTGATGGTCGAACGTTTCGGCTTTCAGCTGCCGCAGATGATGGAAAACGCAGGTCGAAACCTCGCCCTCTTGGCCAAACACATTCTGTCCGCAGAAGACGAAGAAGACGCCTTGGAGGACCGGCCAATCGTTGTCCTTGCTGGGCGCGGCAACAACGGCGGCGGTGGGCTGGCCGCCGCCCGCCACCTTCTCAACTGGGGCGCTTGGGTTCAAATCGTTTTGACTCA
>VYDA01000710.1:1480-2173 GCA_009843665.1 Caldilineaceae bacterium SB0675_bin_29
GCTACAAGAGATCAGCTTTCAATTCTTCAAAAAATGGACGCACCTTTGGCCTGGGCAGAAGAGGGCTGGGAGCTCCCGCCCGCCGATCTGGTTGTCGACGCGCTGATTGGCTACGGGTTATCGGGAGATCCCCGCGGCCGCACCGCAGACTTGATTCAGCTGGCCAACAGCAGCGTAGCCCCCATCCTGAGCCTCGACGCACCCAGCGGCATCGACCCGACCAGTGGGCGCCTGGCTGTCCCACATGTCGCGGCAACCGCCACCATGACACTGGCTCTTCCGAAACGCGGGCTGCTGCAGCCGGAGGCACTGGCGGCCTGCGGTCAGCTCTTCCTCGCCGATATCGGTGTGCCGCCGGCGCTCTACGAGTTTCTGGACTTGGAAGTGCCGCCGCTCTTTGCCCACGATACCGTCTTGCCTCTCCATATACAGGACGGCGCCGCTTTCCTCAAGGAGTAGCCTGGCGTGTTTGACCTTTCGAATCTCTTTTTCGTTCTCAGCTATCTGCTCATTTTCTTGGGAATCGTCGGAGCGCTCGTCCCGATACTGCCCGGTCCTCTGCTCATTTGGCTGGGTGCACTGGTCTGGGCCTGGGCAGACGGATTTGCCCGTATCGGTTGGCCGACACTCCTTGTGCTCGCAGTTCTGACGGTCATCGCCTGGGGTGCCGACCTGGCCTTGAGTTTCCTCGGC
>VYDA01000710.1:2183-6608 GCA_009843665.1 Caldilineaceae bacterium SB0675_bin_29
CAAACGGTCCGGCGCGGGCTGGAAGTCGATCGGCGTATCCATTCTGGGGGGTCTGCTCGGCGCGATTCTGCTCTCCAGCGTACCTGTAGTCGGCACCTTCATTGGCGCCGCAATCGGATCGATTTCTGCGCTATGGCTTATGGAGTATCGTCGTGCGCAGGTCGCTCCGGGGAATGGAGCCATGCTGCAACAGGAAGCGGCCGCGCCGGGCGCATCGAATGTGCAGGAAAACAGAGCCGCTGCGACCCGGGCTGTCAAGGGCTACGTAGGCGGTTTCCTGATGGCCATGGCCGTCGAGTTCATCATCAGTCTGATGATGCTGACCATCTTTGCCTGGCAGGCCTTCCTGTAGGAAGTTGGAGGAGAAGTGCGGGCAGTCGTTTTCGTCAATGGGGAAATAGCCGACTACGGTGCAACGGCGCGCTGGCTGCATCGAGACGACTATCGAATCGCTGCCGACGGCGGTGCCCGCCACATGGAAACGCTTGGACTGTCACCCGATGTGATCGTAGGCGACCTCGACAGCATCGACGAGGGCCTTCTCACCAGGCTGCGAGGGGAAGGCGCCGCAGTCGAAAGACATCCGGCTGCCAAGGCTGCAACCGATCTGGAACTGGCAATCGCCCGTGCAGTCAGAGACGGCGCAACCGAAATCCTGTTGATCGGTGCCCTCGGCGGCCGCCTCGATCAGACTCTCGCCAATCTGCTGATTCTGGCTCAAAGGAACTGGGATGTCCCTTTGGCCGTCGCTGAAGGCGACCAGTTGGCGCGTCTGCTGCGAGGACCCGAAGTGTTGACCTTGACCGGGCCGACCGGCTGCTATGTCAGCGCCGTCGCCCTGAGCGAAGAGGTTACTGGCATTACCTATCGCGGCCTCGAATACCCGCTGGTGGACGCCACGCTTCGCCTCGGCAGCACGCGCGGCGTAAGCAACACCTTGACTTCCTCACCAGCCCGGATTTCAATTGATACTGGCATCCTGCTTGTAATCCAGCAGTTTCCTTAACCGGCAGCTTTTGACTGAGCCCTGGTCCCAACTCTCACCAGCCATCCACCCGCCAAAGCCCGTGCATATTCAGCCACTTTTTCGACGAAAAGACTTACCTTGCCGACGAGTTGCCCCCCTCTTCCGAGTTTCCCGCACTTTGGGGTTGGCCCTGCCTGTCCACCGTCCGCGCCAGCATCAGCGCCAGCCCCGCTGCTGCAACCAGGGCCGCCACCTGGGTAACGCGTAGCGAACCTAACAGCCGGCTGTCAGCAGCAAATCCGTCTGCAAAGAGCCGCAATAGGGCAAGCGCCAGAACCGCCTGGCCGGCAAGCCGTCCCGGTCTGCCCCAGTTCCCCCATACTAGCGAGCCTCCAACTATCAGCATCATCCCTATGGCCCGGTAGAGCGCAACGGGATGACGGGTCGAAGACGTCTGAGACAGGACCGCATCAAAAGAACCACCCGCAAATGACAGCAACCAGGACGGCGTGCCCGGCGGAACGCCCATCGTACCCACCACAGCGCCGGTGAGAAAGTTCGAAATCTCCAGCACTACCCCGCCCGCGAGCAGCCCGAACACAGCCGCGATCGCGACCGGCCTTGGATCGACTCCCACCCGGATCAAATACAGGTACCCCGCAATCAGGGCGCCCACCACGCCGGGCCACAACAAAAGCCCTCCCGGTCGGATGCTGATCAGCAGCAGCGGCTCCGCGCGGTAGACGCCCCAAAACTGGACTGCATGCGACAGCCGGGCTACAATGACCCCTGCTGCAAAGGCGATCGTACCCAGATTCCAGATCATGTCCGCGTCCAGCCGCAGTCGCCTGCCAACCCGCGCCATGACCGACAATCCGAACCAGGCCGCGACGATTGCCAGGATCTGAGCCGTAGGCAGGGATAGCGGCCCTAATGGTAGTGACGGATACACAGTTACTCCTCTGCTGCGGCATTGCGCATTGTCTGAGAACCCAAAAAACTGGCGCCACATCTACCTGTAGTATACTATTTTCGCTTCGACGCCAAACTTATTCCGGCAACCGATGCAGCCAATTTTATGAACCTGGAACACATTCGCAACTTCTGTATCATCGCCCACATCGACCACGGCAAGAGTACACTTGCCGACCGCCTCATCCAGCACACCGGGACCGTCACCGAACGCGAGATGAAGGAGCAGCTGCTCGACTCCATGGACTTGGAGCGCGAAAAGGGCGTCACGATCAAAGCCAGCGCTGTGCGCATGATCTACCGCCGCCAGTCCAATGGCGGCCCCCCGGCCGACTATGAGATGAACCTCATCGACACACCCGGCCACGTCGACTTTACCTATGAGGTCAAGCGCGCCCTGCAGGCATGTGAAGGCGCAATTCTCGTCGTAGACGCCTCCCAGGGCATCCAGGCCCAGACCGTCGCCCACCTTCTGGCCGCGATGGAGCTTGACCTGACAATCGTGCCCGTCCTCAATAAGATAGACCTGCCGGCCGCCGTACCCGACGAAGTTGCCGGCGATATCGAAGATCTGCTGGCGGTACCGGCAGCAGACATCCTCCGCATCAGCGCCAAAGACAGTGTCAATATTGAGGAAGTACTTGAAGAGATCGTGAAAGAGGTGCCGCCGCCGCAAGGAGACGCCGGCGAAAAGTTGCAGGCCCTGATCTTCGACTGCCACTACGATCCCTACAAGGGCGTTGTGGCCTACATTAGGGTGGTGAACGGCGCCATCTCAGCGCCCGCGTCCCTTCTGGCTATCTCCGGAAACAAACGCATCGACCCCATCGAAATTGGAATCCTGACCCCCGCCCCCGTAAAGGCTTCACGATTGACCGCCGGCGAAGTCGGCTATATCGCAACCGGTCTCAAAAGCGTGCATGACCTCGAGGTAGGCGACACAATTACACTGGCTTCCGATCCCGCCGCAGAACCGCTGCCCGGATACGAGGCCATGAAACCGATGGTCTTCGCCGGCCTCTATCCGACCGACTCCGACGATTACCACGATCTCCGCGATGCCCTCGAAAAACTACACCTGAACGACGGCGCACTCACCTATGAACCGGAGACTAGCCAGGCCCTGGGCTTCGGTTTTCGCCTCGGCTTTCTCGGCCTGTTCCACATGGAGATCGTACAGGAACGGCTTGAGAGGGAGTACGATCTGGACATCATCTTTACCGCTCCCTCAGTGGCCTACCGCGTGGTTACGACCAGCGGCATTGAGTTCCTGCTCGAAAGCCCCGCCGACCTCCCTGATCCCAGCGAAATTGAACGCATAGAGGAGCCGTTGTGCGGCCTGCAGATCTACGCCCCGTCCGCATACATTGGACCTATCCTCGAAATGGTGACAAAGCGTCGCGGCCGCGTAAAGAATCAGTTATGGCTCGATACCAAGCGCGTAGAGCTCAGTTTCCAGATCCCTCTCGCGGAAATCATCGTCGACTTCTACAACGAGCTCAAGGCCCGCACGCGCGGCTATGCCTCCATGGACTATGTGCTGGATGACTATCAGCCCTCCGACATGGTCAAACTTGACGTCCTGGTAAACGGTCAACCCGTGGACGCCTTGAGCATCATCATCCATCGAGAAAACGCCTACAACAAGGGCCAGCGCATGGTGAGCAAGATGAAAGATATCATCCCCCGCCAGCAGTTCGTCGTACCCATTCAGGCCGCCGTCGGCAACAAGGTGATCAGCCGTGCCAACGTAAAGGCGGTGCGCAAAGACGTGCTCTCCAAGTGCTACGGCGGCGACGTGACCAGAAAACGCAAACTTCTTGAAAACCAGAAGGCCGGCAAGAAACGCATGAAAATGGTCGGCTCCGTGGAGATACCGCAGGAAGCCTTCATGACTGTTCTGAGCCTGGAGGATGAATAACAACCCCCCTTCTCCACTCGAACTGGTCCGTCGCCACAACCTCAACCTGAAGAAATCACTGGGCCAGAACCTCCTCATAGACGCCTCTCATCTGACCCGCATCGCCGACGCCGCTGACCTCGAAGAGACCGACAACGTACTGGAAATCGGCCCCGGCCTCGGCGCACTGACGCATCGCCTCGCCGACCGGGCCGGCCGCGTCGTAGCCGTCGAACTGGATCAGAGGCTGATTCCCATTCTGCGCACAGAGTTCGCCGGCCGGCCCCGCGTTTCCTTTGTCCACGGTGACATCCTCGAACTAAGTCCTCCAGAGCTCATTCGTGCGCATCTGTCCGACCAAATCGGCTCTGCTTCCATGGGCGAATCCTATAAGGTAGTCGCAAACCTTCCCTACTACATCACGAGTGCTGTCTTGAGGCATGTTCTGGAGAGTCTGCCTCCCCCCACACTCGCAGTCCTGCTGGTGCAGCAGGAAGTAGCCCAGCGCATGGTTGCCAAACCCGGCGCAATGTCAATGCTGGCGGTAAGCGTGCAATTCTACGCCAGCCCTCGTGCACTTCACAGA
>VYDA01000396.1 GCA_009843665.1 Caldilineaceae bacterium SB0675_bin_29
ATGCCAGTTTCTCACCAGCAACGAGTCTGCGCTCTACTTGGTGATTGGCGTGGACATCTGGAAGGCGCTTGGATTCTACGTTGTCATCCTGACTGCAGGCATGTTGAACATTCCTGAAGAGATGTATGACGCGGCCAAGGTGGACGGGGCAGGCATCTGGCAACGCTTTTGGCGCGTGACGCTACCTCTGTTGGGCCACACGCTGACGTTGGTCAGTGTGTTGATTGTGATGCACGGGTTGCAGGTCTTCACACAGGTTGTGGTCATGCCCTCGCAACCGGGCGGGCCAGGCAACGCCACATACGTGCTGAACCTGTTAGTGTATAACGAAGCTTTCACCAATCTTCGCTTCGGCTTCGCCACTGCGACCGCCTTTACTCTTTTCTTGTTCGTCTTCCTGATTACCGTAGTTCAACTCCGGCTGCTGCGACCAAGTTGGAGCTATTGAACTATTGACGGTCGACGGAAGCAGGAACACCCAATGCAAAGCAAAGACTCAGCCACAACCTCCAGTTACCAGAGGGCAGCCCTGCTTGAGCAAGTTCGCGTCGCGGTTGTCCATGCGATTTTGCTGTGCATTGTCTTCATATCTGTCATGCCGTTTGTGTGGATGTTCTTCGGCTCATTCAAATCGTATGTCGAACTCACCGCCGGTGAGAGCCTATTGCCACAGGACTGGACCGTGGACAACTACCGCGCCATTATCTTTCGCGCGAACTTCCCACAGGCGTTTTGGAACAGTTCATTGGTGTCGCTGATTGTGACACTGTCCGTCCTCTTCACCTCAACGGCAGCGGCTTATGTATTTGCCAAGTACCGCTTCTGGGGCAAAGAGCAACTCTTCGTCGTGGTCCTCTCAACGATGATGGTTCCATTCGCTGTAGTCCTTGTGCCTCTCTACGTGACGATTGCCGATATCGGGTTGTCCAACAAGTTGGGAGGAGTCATCGTGCCGGTGCTCTTCTCCACCTTTGGCATCTTTCTGATGCGCCAGTTCCTGGAGGGGATTCCCTCCGATTTAATCGACGCCGGCCGCATTGACGGCGCTTCAGAATGGTGGATCTTTAGCCGCATCATCATTCCACTCTCCTCCGCGCCGATGGCGGCTCTAGCCGTATTCACCTTTCTTTTTAACTGGGACAATTTCCTTTGGCCGTTGGTCGTGTTGACAAGCCCGCAAACGAAGACTTTGCCTCTGGTGTTGGCGGGGCTGCGCAGCCTTTATTGGGAACGCTATGACATGTGGGCGGCCGGATCCATGCTGACCGTGGCTCCCGTTATGCTGCTCTATGCTGTGGCGCAGAAACAGTTTATCCGTGGAATTACCATGACTGGGTTGAAGGCGTAGGAGGGAGAGTTGAAGGTTCAGAAACTTGAGACGATTTGGTTCGAAGAGCAGTTCAATACCCTCTGGCTGCGGGTCCACACCGATGAGGGACTGATCGGGCTCGGGGAAACCTACTACGTTCCCCGCGCAGTTGCGGCAGTTATCCATGATGTTTTCGCTAACTTGCTGGTTGGGCGCTCGGTGTTCGACATAGAAAACCACTGGAACAACATGTTTGCCACGGTGAACTTTTTCGGGTTCGCGGGCGCGGAGACGCGCGCCATATCGACGGTTGACGTGGCGTTGTGGGACCTGCTGGGACAGTATACCGGCCAACCGATATACAACCTGCTGGGCGGACGAAACCGAGAGCGCATTCCTATCTACAACACGTGTGTCAGCCACGGTCCTTACATGGATTACCACGCGTGGATGGAAGGGCGGGCAGGCGAACTGGCGCAGGAGTTACTGGCTTCGGGCATCCGGGCGATGAAGATCTGGCCATGGGACCAGTTCGGCGTTTCACTAGGCGGTCCTGTCGGACAGCGCGCCGGGGTCGGAGCGGTGGGGCCTGTAGGCCACTACCTCGATCCGGATGATCTGAGGCGAGGCCTTGAACCGGTCCAACAGATTCGGGCGGCGGTAGGTGACAAGATGCAGATAGCGATTGAAGGGCATGCGCGCTGGAACCTGCCTATCGCTATTGATATCGGCCGGGCGCTGGAAGCGTACGACATCATGTGGCTGGAGGAGATCATTCCGCCCGACAACGTCGATTCCTATGCGCGCCTGGCCGCGGCGACAAAGGTGCCCTTATGCGTGAGCGAGCGTCTATTCACCCGGTTCGGTTTCCGGCAGGTCGTAGAAAAGAACGCGGCCCATATCGTGATGCCCGACATGGCATGGACTGGAGGTCTGACGGAAACGCGCAAGATCGTTGCACTGGCGGACACGTACTACCTGCCCTTTACTACCCATGACACGATCGGCCCCGTGGCGCTTTGGTCGGCGGCACATCTGGCTGCGCACGCGCCCAATGCGATGATAATGGAGACTGTGAGGGCCTACACGGAGGGCTGGTACAAGGAAGTAATGACCGAAGAGTTGGTGATACGGGACGGGCACCTGGAATTCCCCGACCGGCCCGGTCTGGGTACGGCGCTGCGACCGGAGGTGCTGGCTCGTAGTGACGTCCATGTTGAGGTCAGCGACGCGTCCAGTCTTAAGGATGTTTCAACGGGATAGGGTGCGTCTCCCACTAGCATATTCAGTCAATTTCCTATTTCATCGAAAGAGTCGAGTCCATGAACGCACGCGTTGTGATTGCTTACCCCGGATTCGGGGATATCGAGATAGAAAAAGAGATCCTAAGGGCCGCGGGTCTGGAGATTGAGCATGCCGGCAACCTGGACACGGAGGAGGCGAAGCAGGCTGCTCGGAAATGCGATGCCCTGATGGTCACAATCCAACCGGTGCGGGCAGATCTCATTCAGAGCTTGGAACGATGCCAGCTGATCTGCCGCGTTGGCACGGGACTGGATGCCATCGACATCGGGGCGGCCACGGAACGGGGCATTTGGGTGACCTATGCTCCCGACTATTCAATTGATGAGGTCTCTACGCACGCGATTGCGCTAGTATTGGCACAGGCGCGCGGCCTGCCGGGTCTTCTGGGCGCGACACGACAAGGGATCTGGAACAGTGAATCGGGCGGCACTCTCTACAGGTTCAGCGACCAGACTCTGGGCATCATTGGTTGCGGCCGGATAGGCCAAGCGACGGCGGCTAAGGGTCGCGGTTTGGGGCTGGAGGTCTTGGTCTACGACCCGTACGTGGATGCGGCGGTGATGGAGGCGTTGGGGACAAAGCTCGTCGATCTGGAGACGGTTCTGCGGAACTCCGACTATATTTCGTTGCATTCGCCGCTTACGGAGGAGACCCGTAACCTGATCAGTGCGGAGACGCTGGCGATGATGAAGCCGACCGCCTACCTTGTGAACGCGGCGCGCGGTGCCTTAGTGGACGAGGACGCGCTGCTGGCAGCAGTTCAGGGCGGGCAGATAGCCGGCGCCGCGCTGGACGTTTTGAATGTCGAGCCGGTGGCAGCGGACCATCCCTTCCTGACGGACGAGCGCATCTTGCTCACGCCTCACGCCGGGTGGTATTCTGAGGAATCCAAAATTGACGTGCGCGTGCAGGGAGCAGAAGAGGTTGTTCGCGTTTTGCGCGGCGAGAGGCCGCGTGCGCCGGTCAATGAGATCCCAAATGGATAGGAGCTGCAAAGGAGATCGCAGGAATGACCCACCCACTCTTTGATCTGACCGGCCGCGTTGCAATCGTTTCGGGTGCGGCCAGCGGTATGGGCCGCATCACGTCGATTGGCTACGCTGAGGCCGGCGCAGATGTAGTTTTGCTCGACATCAACGAGGTTGGCGCACAGGAGACCGCCCACGAAATTGAGAAACTGGGCCGCCGGGCACTTCCTGTCAACTGCGATATCTCCGACCCTGATCGGATTCGGGCGATGTTCGAGCAGGTTGACAGCGAATTTGGTCGGGTCGATGTGCTCAGCAACATTGCGGGAGAAGGTATTCGCACGGACCCGCTGGACCTGACCGAGGACCAGATACAGCAGGTGATGCAGAACCTGGTTGTGGGCCGCTATATTTGCACGCAAGAGGCGGCCAAACGGATGATGACGAGGGGCCGCGGGAGCATATTCAGCATCGTTTCGATCGCCGGGATCAGCGCACTCGGTCGCGGTCATATTGCTTACAGCATGGCAATGGGCGCGGTGGGGGCGATGACAAGGGAACTGAGTACGGAGTGGAGCAGCCTGGGCGTGCGCGTCAACGCCATTGTCTGCGCTCAAATCATGAATCAGGACCTGGAGGTTAGGATCGCGGCTGATCCAGCGCTGGGCGCTTCCTACTTGCGCGGTTTGCCTATCGGGCGGATGGGTCATCCCAACGACATAAAGGGGCCGGCGATTTTTCTCGCCTCTGATGCTTCGGCCTGGATGACGGGCGCGTTGATTCCCCTGGACGGCGGCAATCTGGCCAAGAATGTGAGCGGGTCCCATCCGGGGATGCCAGCAGTGGTGCCGGCCTGAGATTGCGCGGGCCAGATGATGACCGACATACTCGACATAATGGAGGTGGATGGCATGGACCAGTCCGAGCAACTCCTTTCTCTCTACAGGCAGATGCTCATCATCCGCTATACAGAGGAGCAGCTGGCCCGTTCGCATCAGATGGGTCTGATACACGGCGCCTGCCATACTTATGTTGGCGAAGAAGCGATTGCGACCGGCGTGTGCGCGCATTTGCGGCCCGACGACGCCGTGTTCAGTACGCACCGGGGGCATGGGCACGCGCTGGCGAAGGGAGTCAGCCCGCGGGAGGTCGTTGCCGAGCTCTTCGGGCGTGCGACGGGCTGCTCACAGGGAAGAGGAGGGAGTATGCACCTCTTCAAGCCGGAGGTGGGTATGATGGGCACGAGCGGGATTGTCGGCCCTTGTATTCTGCAAGCGACGGGGGCGGGGTACTCGTTCAAACTGCTCAAAACAGACCAGGTCGGCGTCGCCTTTTTCGGCGATGGTGCGGTGAACAACGGCGCGTTCCACGAGGGACTGAACCTGGCCAGCATCTGGAAGCTGCCGACGCTGTTTGTCTGCGAAAACAACTTGTACGCCACCGAAGTGCCCTTTGCCTATTCTGCGGGCATTCCGCACGTGGGCAACCGGGGACCTGCTTACTGTATGGAGAGCCTCACAGTAGACGGGAACGATGTGTTGGCCGTCTACGAGGCGGCTGAGGAGGCTGTGCAGCGGGCACGCGGGGGCGAAGGGCCGACCTTGATCGAGTGCCGAACCTATCGCACGCGTGCTCATGCGGAAGGGATGCGAGACGCCGGGTACCGCACGCCGGAAGAGGTCGAGGAGTGGAAGGAACGGGACCCGATTACGCGCTATAGCGAGTGGCTTCTGGAAAATGAAGAGGCGGGCACCGAAACGCTGGCTGAGATTGAGGCGGAGGTGAAGGAGATGGTCGTGGACGCGGAGGAGTTCGCCCGCAACAGCCCATGGCCAGAGCCGGACACGGTCAGTGAACATGTATTCGACCAGAGGTGAAGGCCATGCGAGAGTTGACATACGTTGAAGCCACCCTGGAGGCGCTAGACAGCGCGATGGCGCGCGATCCTTCGATCTTCGTTGTGGGCGAAGGGATTGGCGAACGGGGCGGCAACTTCAATACCACGGTGGGCCTGTACGACAAATACGGCCCCGAGCGCCTGTGTGACACGCCGATTAGTGAACGCGGTTTTGTCGGCATGTGCGCCGGTGCGGCGATGACCGGTACGCGCCCCGTCGTCGATTTCATGTTTCTTGACTTTATCCTCGATGCCTTTGGCGAACTGGTCAATCAAATTGCCAAAATGCAGTACATTAGCAGCGGCCGCCTGAAGATGCCAATCCTTCTGCGCGGTGCGATTGGGATAGGGCATTCGGCTGCAACCCATCACTCAGGCAGCTACTACCCAATCTTCGCCCATATTCCCGGATTCAGGGTGGTGGTCCCAGCCATTCCCAGTGACGCAAAAGGGCTTTTCACCACAGCATTGCAGAGCGACGACCCTGTGCTCTTTCTTGAACACAAGTCGCTGCTCTTCAATCGCGGCGAAGTGCCGGAAGGTGACTACGCCATTCCATTCGGGCAGGCGCGCATCGCGCGAGAGGGGTCTGACTGTACAATTGTCGCAATTGGATCGATGGTTGACAAGTCTGTTGCCGTTAGCAACAAGCTTGCAGAGGATGGGATTTCTGCCGAGGTCATCGATCCGCGCACGATCGCTCCGCTCGATATGGCGACGATCCTGGAGTCGGTCAGCAAGACGGGACGGCTTCTGATTGTGGACGAGACATTTCAGCCGTGCGGTGTGGGCGCTGAAATTGCGGCGCAGGTCATCGACGAGGGATTTGACGATCTGGACGCCCCGATTCGCCGCCTGAACGGTGCGCATGTGCCGACGCCTTACAGTCCGCCGTTGGAGCTTGCCATTGTGCCAGAAACAGATGACATCGAGCAGAGCATTCGCGGCCTGCTTGCTGAATAACGGAAACATTAGGATTGCGGCGAAAGTGCATGCACAAACACCTCCTACACCTTAGCTGTTCACTTGAGGAAATCCGATGGCTTACGAAGTGACGATGCCGCGCCTGGGTTGGACGATGGAAGAGGGTGTCTTTGGCGAATGGCTG
>VYDA01000322.1 GCA_009843665.1 Caldilineaceae bacterium SB0675_bin_29
CCCCCGGCCAACAACATGCCTCGTCGACCTGGTGTCGATATTCGTAACAGGTGCCTTTTCGAAGGTGTCTGGCCAGACCACGTCCCGCCAGTCCCCCGCAGACAACACTGCGGCACTCTCTCCTCGCCCTCGTGCCTGCCCTTCATTTCTCCAAAAGCCTGCAAAAGATTTCAGCCACCGCTGGCACTGATTCCCCGCCAGACTGTTCCCACCCCAAGTCAGGGATGCACCCCCAATAAGCGATCTGTCCCCAATTCCCTCGACCTCTATCTGAGGCACGCCCAATGAGATGGCTGTACGCCCTCCAATTCTGGCGAAAAATCGAAAAATGACCTGGAAACGAATGCGAGGAGCGCAACCTACATCCGCACTTGGATCGCGCTGCCGCTCTCATAGCGGCGCAAGCCTCGGTAGAAGACGAAGACCGATAGCAGCAAAAAGACCGCACCGCCGGCGCAGATCTGGAACAGCTGCAACAGATCAAACCTGCGCACAAACTCTGCCGGCACTGCCCCGATGAAGGCCGCCGGAATCAGTGTAAAAAGGAGCAGCTTGGCCGTGCCGTCGAAGAGAGTGATCGGATAGAGAGAAAAGGTGACAATCGCATTGAACGCGTGCCTCGTCAGCAGGCTTGTATTGCCAATCCAGAAGGTTAGGCTCTGTACCAGGACAAGAAAGGAGATGAGTACGACTATGGACGCCAGGCAGCCCAGCGTAAAGCGCAGTAACATCAGGCCGCCAAACGAACCCGAGTAGTAGATTGCTGCGCCAAAACTGAACAGACCGTATGTGAAATCTCCCGCAGATGACGCGTTGCTGCGGCTGGCAAGCGCGTGCAGGAGCACTGGACGGGGCAGCGACAGATAGTAGTCCATCTGGCCGCTGGCGATCAGCGACGACAGTCGAATTGCATTTCCGAATAGGTATGTGCCGGCCCCGAAACCGGTTGCTACGACGCCGAACAGGAATAGCATGTCAACCAGGTCCCAACCGTTTATCTCTTCGAAGCGTGCAAAGAATATGACCCAGAATACGAAATAGATGGCGTTGTTGAGCATCATTCCAAACACCTGTGTCAGGAAGGAGACTCTGTACTCCATCGCGCTCAGAAGATTCGTCTTCCACAACGCCAGTACAAATGAGAGCTGACTGCCCATGGCTCAACCCCCGTTTATCACCAGGCGCGCCACCGCCCTTCTGTAAATCACCCACACGATACCGCCGACAACAGCCAGCCAGATGCACTGCTGCAGGAAGACGTGACCCAGACGCGTCAGGCTGGGTTCGACAAACAAGCGGGCCGGCCCGTATATGATCCAGGCGAACGGCAAATTGAGCGAGATCGTCTGCAACCAGGTCGGGAAGAAATCGAGTGGGATCAGTACCCCGCCTAGCAGCAGCAGGAACTTCTGGTAGATCCAGCGGAAGGCATTTGTTTCCTCGACAACGAACGCACTTAGACCGATCAGCGCCGAAAAGCAGAAGTCCAGCAGCCAGGAAAGGACCACAGCAGCCCCCGCGAATATCCAGCCCGCAATCCCCGGCGGCGGGCCTACCATCAGCCAGACCACTGCGCTACCGATTAGGAGGTTGCCGGCAAAGGCCAGTAGGCTGTCGCCCAGCCCGGCGGCGAAGTGATAGAGGATGAAATTGAACGGCTTGTTCAGCAGATAGGCGACGCTGCCATCCTTCACCTGCTCAGAAAATGTCTCCGACAGGTCATGCTTGCTCAACATCACCGCCTCCGCCATCATCAGGTACCACATCGTGTCCGCCAACGTTAGCCCGGCGATGGAGCTCTCGCCCGTAGCACCGTAAGTAACCCGCCACAGGTTCATGAAGATCCACATGAAGAGAACGATCAGCAGGCTTCGCCCCAGCAAGTCGATCGGGTAGGCAAGGCTGTTCAGCAACTGCGTGCGAAAAACGGCCCAGTATTTTCCGGCCACGGCCGCAGCCGAATGTTCACGCACGCGACCCTCGACAGCCAGAGCGCCTGCCTCTCTGCTACGCACTTCTATGCCTCCGTTCGCGCGTAAATGGCGCTGATCACGTCCTCAAGCGACGGCTCTGAAACCGTTACGTCGGCCAGGCTGCCCGCCGCCGCCAGGCCGCTGATCACCGGCTCCACCGGTGTGACCCGCGTGTCAAAGCGCATCTTGGCCCCGTACCGCCCCACCTTGACCATCTCCACCCCCGGCAGGCTGAAGTCCGGGGCCAGCTGTTCGTTATAGCGCACGTCGACAGTCTTTACCGTCAGGTAGCGCCGCTTCAGCGACGATACCTTATCGCGATAGACTATCTCGCCGTGATTGACGATGATCACGCGTCGGCACAGCGTCTCGATGTCGCCGGCATCATGGCTCGTCAGCAGCACCCCTACGCCCTCCAATTCGTTCATGCGCTGGATAGTCATGCGCAGACGCTGCTTGGCCACCACGTCAAGACCGATCGACGGCTCGTCCAGCAGGAGAACGCGCGGCCGGTGCAGTAGTGAAGCTGCAACCTCACACCGCATGCGTTGACCCAGCGACAGCTTCCGCACCGGGGTCTCCAACAGCTCCTCGATTTCAAAGGCCTCCGCCAGGAACGAGATGCGCCGCTGCAGAGAGCTGTCGTCGATTTCGTAGATCTTACCGAACAGGTAAAACGTATCCACCGCCGGCAGGTGATACCACAACTGCGGACGTTGACCGAAGACCGAGCCGATCTGAAAGGCAAGGTCCTGCCGTTGCTGCCACGGCACATGGCCCAGTACCGTCGCCTCGCCGCCGCTTGGATGCAAAATGCCGGTCAGAATCTTGATAGTAGTCGACTTGCCGGCGCCATTGGGTCCGATGAATCCCAGCAATTCCCCATCCTCCATCTCGAACGAAAGCCCGCGCACCGCCTCGATCGACTGGTACGACGGCCGCCACAGCGCGCGCAGACTCCCCCGCAGGCCGGCAGCCTTGCGCTTCATTTGAAAGGTCTTACGCAAATTGCGTACTGAAATGGCAGGCATGTTTAAGTGTCCGAACCGAACGACAACTGTGCGACGTCAGTCCAGTCATACAGTTGTAAATGTCATCAGATGCCGACTTCGGCTCCACCTGTGGCCATTATTAACGCGGATCGGCGTCATCACCAATATGGAGGCGGTATGAACTGAAAGCGGACCCCCGTGCGGTTTCCCCAAATGGCCCTGAATTTGCTAAAATCGGCAGCAGTCCGTACGTTCGGAGGCATGGGAATGACCCTTGCCCTCGGAACTACATCTTATGTCTGACCGAACCAAGCGAGGCGTCCGATGAAGAGTCTTTCAACTTTCGAAATTCGCAAGCGGTTCCTCGAATATTTCCAGGAACGGAACCACCAGATCGTCGACAGCAGCAGTATCGTGCCTGCAGACGATCCGACGCTGCTTTTCGTCAACGCCGGCATGGTACAGTTCAAAGACCTTCTCCTCGGCTTGGAGAAGCGGGGCTACAACCGCGCCACAACCTCCCAGAAGTGCCTGCGCGTAAGCGGCAAGCACAACGATCTGGAAAACGTCGGCCCCAGCCCTCGCCACCACACATTCTTCGAAATGTTGGGCAACTTCTCCTTCGGCGACTACTTCAAGCGCGACGCAATTCAGTTCGCCTGGGATCTCCTCGTCAACGAATTGGGGCTCTCGCTCGACCGGCTCTGGTTTTCCGTCTACACCGACGATGACGAGGCCGTTCAGCTGTGGAGAGAGGTCGGCGCGCCCCCTGAACGCATCCTGCGTTTCGGCAAAAAGGACAACTGGTGGGAAATGGGCGATGTCGGCCCCTGCGGGCCCTGCACCGAGATCCACTACTACTGGGGCAATCTGGAAGACCAGGTCGCCGACGGCGTTAACGTTGACGACGAATACCTGGAGATCTGGAATCTGGTCTTCATGCAGTACGAGCAGCGCGAACCCGGCGGAGAACTCATCCCTCTCCCCAAGCCCAGCGTGGACACAGGCGCCGGCCTCGAGCGACTGGCCTCGATACTGCAAGGCAAGGACAACAACTACGATACCGATGCCTTCACGCCCATAATGGATCGCATCCAGGATCTGCTGGGTCACTCTGACGCCCAGCGCCAGGAGCATCTGGTCGGCTACCGCGTCATCGCCGACCACGGCCGTTCTATCACTTTCCTGATCAGCGACGGGGTGATGCCCGGCAACGAGGGCCGCGACTACGTCGTCCGCATGATCCTGCGCCGCGCCGCCCGCTTCGGCAAGCTGATTGGATTCGAGGAGCCTTTCCTGGCCGAGATCTGCCGCGTCGTTATCTCCGAGTTCGGCGCGCACTACAGCGTGTTGAAAGCTAACGAGGACTTCATCGTGCAGACAGTAACTGCCGAGGAGGAACGATTCCAGCGTGCCTTGACCACCGGGCTGTCCCTCCTCGAAGGCCTCATGGATCGTTTGCGCGCCGGCGAGACCCGTATCATCCCTGGTGAGGACGCTTTCCGCCTCTGGGACACCTACGGCTTCCCCCTGGACATAACACGCGACGTGGCCCAGGAAAACGGTTTTGGAGTCGACGAGGCTGGCTACCAAACCGCCCTCGAGCAACAGCGCCGCCAGTCCGGCAGCGACCAGCAGGGCGCGACCGCCGATGTTTCCGTCTACGTGACCATGCTGGAGGAACTACGTGGCCGCGATCTTCTTGGCGCCGACGGCGTGAGCCAACTGGTCTACGAAGACGCCGAGGATGCCGCGACTACCGTCGCCGGCCTGCTGAAGGAGGGCCGGTCCGTCGACCAGGCTCACGCCGGCGACGAGGTCGAGCTCATCCTCCCCGAGACGCCCTTCTATGTCGAAAGCGGCGGCCAGGTCAGCGACACAGGTGAAATCGAATACTTCCCCGAAGACATGCAGAGGCCCATCTGGTCTGTACGCGTCCATTCCATGCGGCGCCCGATTCCCGGACTGATCGTCCATGTAGGCAAAGTCTCCAGCGGCACCGTCAGAGTCGATGATCCCGCCTACGCCCTCATTGATACCGAACGCCGCTGGGACATCATGCGCAACCACACAGCCACCCATCTGCTGCACGCCGAGCTGCGCGGCCACTTGGGTGAGCATGTCCGCCAGCGAGGCTCCCTTGTGGCCCCGGACCGGCTGCGCTTCGACTTCTCCCACCCGCAGCCGGTCAGCACAGACCAACTGCGCGCCATCGAGCAGGCCGCCAATCAGGCCGTGCTCGCCAACCACCCTGTCAAAGATCGCTGGACCGGCTTTGACCGTGCCGTGGCCGAAGGCGCGCTGGCCTTCTTTGAAGAGAAATACGACGACACAGTACGCGTAATCTCAATCGGCGACGGCGGCGAAGCCGTCTCCCAGGAGCTGTGCGGAGGCACCCATGTGGGAACCACCGGCGAGATTGGTCCGTTTCTGATTACTAGTGAAGGCAGCAGCGCCGCCGGCGTACGCCGCATCGAAGCGGTGACCGGACGCGCCGCCCAGGCCGTCCTCGCCGATCGCATGGCCGCCCTCGACACGATCGCGGCTGGGTTGCGCGTACAACCGGAGCAGACGCCGGAGGCTGTACATCGGCTTCAGGAACAGAACCGGCAGCTGGAACGTGAACTGGAGAGGACGCGAGCGCAGCTCAGCCGCCAGCAGAGCGAGACCCTGTTGGACCATGCAGTGCGAATGAACGGCCTCGCCGTACTTGCTCAACAGGTGGAGGCGAACGACGTCGATGCCCTGCGCCAGATGACCGACTGGTTCCGCGACAGGCTGGGCAGCAGCGTCGTCGTCCTCGGCTCAGTCATCAACGAGAAACCTTTGCTGGTGGCCGCGGCCACCGACGACGCCATCGAAAAGGGCATCCACGCCGGCCACCTTGTGCGCGACGCGGCCAAAATCGTTGGCGGCGGCGGCGGCGGGCGCCCCAACATGGCCCAGGCCGGCGGGCGTCACGCCGACAAACTGCCTGAAGCCCTTGGTCAGGTGGCCGGCTGGGTCGAGGCCAACCTTGGCTAGAAGGCGCCCAGACTGCCCCCGCCTCTACTGCGATCCTGATTCCAAGGCCGGTTCATTCAAGTGGCAGAGATTCTCAACATAGAACATGACATCCGAATCGATGCCCTGCGTCAGCAGTTGGCGCGCCTGGGGCGCGGGCAGGTGGTCGTAGTCCTGCCCAGCGGCTGCACCCACTTGGAAAGCCTGCCGCGCTTGCGACTGCTGCAACGTCAGGCCCAGCTCCAGGGCCAGGCGCTGGCACTGGTTACGCCCGATCCGACCATTCGCCAGAACGCCAAACGTCTGGGCATCCCTGCATTTGGCAGCGAAGCAGCCGCCCGCTGGCGCCGCTGGGGAACAGCCGCCGCCGCGCCCCGCAACGCTGCCAACCGCACCGGGACTTGGCTCCCGGAGCCCCCTCACTGGCGCCAGGGAAATGGTTCGATCGACCCAAAACTGCGTGCGCGTCCCAGATTTGATCGAGTTCGTAGCCGCCGTATCCGCGCCGCGAAGCGCTATCATCGCGCCACTCCACTCTGGCTGCAGATCGTCGGATACCTGTTTGTAGGCCTCTTTATGGTGACGTTTCTGAGCGGATTCGTCTACTACGTAC
>VYDA01000583.1 GCA_009843665.1 Caldilineaceae bacterium SB0675_bin_29
ATATTGGCGGTTCTGGCCATGCTGACGATGCCGATACTGGCGCACCGCGCCATGAGTTTTGGCGCCTTATACCGGCCCTTGTCAATGGAGATACAGCAGCAGCTGGCCGTGCTCACGACCCGGCTGGAGCAGAATTTACGCGGCGCGCGGATTGTCAAAGCGTTCGCCCAGGAAGATGCCGAGATCGACCGATTCGAGACCGAGAATCAGAAGTGGTTCGGACTGGCCGCGGCAACTGCCCGGCTGACAGCATTGAACATCCCCATGTTGGACCTGATTGCCAATCTCGCAACCGTGATAATCATTTGGCTGGGGGGTTATCTGGTAATCCAAGGGTCATTGACGCTAGGCGAGCTTGTGGCATTCATCACCTACCTCGCGCAGTTGACGTCTCCGATCAGGAGGCTCGGTTTTCTTATTCCTTCCATTGCTATGGCGGGTGCCTCGGCAGAGCGCGTGTTTGAGATTCTAGACGAAGAGACGCAGGTAGAGGAGGCGGTTGACGCCACTCCTCTGGGAACGATTCGCGGCCATTTGCAGTTTGAAAATGTCTCGTTCAGCTACGCCAGGCCCCACAATGTGCTGCGCGAAGTATCTTTTGAAATTGAACCCGGCCAGATCCTTGCTCTGCTCGGCCCGACGGGATCGGGAAAGTCTTCGATCATAAACATGATTCCGCGCTTCTATGACCCGACAGAAGGGCGTATTCTGCTAGACGGCCAAGATATTCGGGGCGCAACGCTGAATTCACTGCGAAACCAGATTGGAATCGTTCTTCAGGAGTCCACTCTATTTGCTACCACCATCCGCGAAAACATTGCTTTTGGGCGGCCCGACGCCAGTGACGATGAGGTGTTCGAAGCGGCTGAAGCGGCACAGGCCCTCGAGTTCATCGAGAGTTTTCCGGACGGCTATGATACCAGAGTGGGGGAGCGAGGGGCTACCTTGTCCGGTGGACAGAGACAACGCGTAGCCATTGCCCGGACACTACTTACCGATCCGCGCATTCTCATCCTCGATGACGCTACTTCCAGCGTGGACACCCAGACCGAGCACCTGATCCAGAAGGCGCTGTCAAATCTGATGAAGGGGCGTACATCGGTCATCATTGCCCAGCGTCTCAGCACAGTACGGCAGGCCGACCAGATCCTTATGTTGGAGAAGGGTCGAATTGCGGCGGCAGGCAAACATGTGGAGCTGTTCGAAAGGTCGGACCTGTATCGCAAGATCTACGAGGAGCAGTTGGAGAAAGCCGAGTTGTAAGGCTTAGCAGAACTGCCACTCTACAGTAAGCGGTAAACAGCGAAGATGTCTATTTCAATAGGATCATCCGGACGCAGCGGGGGACCCCAGAGCCTTTTGCGGAATATGGCAAACGAGGCCGATGGCAAGGCCTTCGATGGTCAGGTGGTGGGCAGATTGCTGACTTATCTGCGGCCGCACCGGGCGAAGATGCTGGCCGCCTTTGCGCTGATGCTTATTGTTACCGGTACAACTCTGGGCATTCCCCTTCTGCTCAAGGTGGCGATCGATCGTTACATTGCCTCCAAAGATCTGGGCGGACTCGCGCAGATATCGATCGTTATGGCTGTCCTGTTTCTGGCGTTGTTTGGCGCAGCGTCAGGCCAGCGTTTTCTGTTGTCGTGGGTAGGGCAGAGGGTGCTTTCCACTCTGCGCGGGCAACTGATGCGACACTTGCAGGCCCTTTCGCTGGGATATCATAGCCGCCATATCGTAGGGGTGACGATTTCGCGGGTCATTGGCGACGTGGCTGTGATCAACGAGCTGCTGTCGCAGGGGTTGATCACTCTCATCGGCGATATTCTGGTCCTGGTCGGCATCATCGTGGTGATGCTGGTCCTGAGTCCTTCGCTCGCCCTTATGACGTTCTGTACCATCCCGCTGATGTTGGTGGCCACGTACTTCTTTTCTCGGAAGGCTAAGGTCGCGTTCCGGCAGACGAGACAGAGCGTGGCTGGCGTTGTGGGTACGCTTGCCGAACACCTGGCCGGGATGCGAGTCATACAGGCTTTCGCGCAGGAAGAGGCGATGCGCGATCGCTTTGATGACGCCAACCAGGCAAACCGCATCGCCTATGTCGATGCGATGTCGCTTTCCTTCATTTTTCTGCCAACCGTAGAGTTTCTTGCAGTGCTGGCCACTGCCATCGTGCTGTGGTTCGGAGGCCGGGCTGTGGCGCAGGGGGGCGTGGAAATCGGTGTGTTGGTGGCCTTTCTGGCCTACGTGACTCGTTTCTTCCAGCCGATCCAGGAGTTGAGTCAGTTGTACACGACGATGCAGTCGGCGATGGCCGGTGGCGAACGTGTGTTGGAGCTTCTGGATGCCCGCCCAGAGGTTGCCGATCCTCCGGACGGCAAGGAGATGCCAACGATACAGGGGCGCATTGAACTGCGTCGGGTTCACTTTTCTTACGGCAGCGACGTGCCGGTGTTGCACGCTGTAAACCTGGAGATCGAGGCCGGGCAGACGGTCGCCCTGGTTGGACCGACCGGCGCGGGAAAATCGACTATCGCAAATCTGGTGGCCCGGTTCTATGATGTCAGCAAGGGAAAGGTGTTGATCGACGATATTGACGTGCGAACAGTGACGCAGCAGTCGCTGCGCCGGCAGACCGGCATTGTATCGCAGGAGCCGTTTCTGTTCGCAGGAACCGTGCTCGACAACATTCGCTTCGGTCTGCCGGACATCGAAGCCAAGGCCGTAGAAGAGGCGGCCATGCAGGCCAATGCGCACGAGTTTATCGCGGACCTGCCAAACGGCTACGAGACGGCAATCCTTGAGGGCGGGGCCAACCTGTCAATGGGCCAGCGGCAGTTGATCTGTATTGCCAGGGCCGTCCTGGCCGATCCTCGAATCCTCATTCTGGATGAGGCCACCGCTAGCGTGGATACTGCCACCGAGGCGCTGATACAGGAGGCGCTAGACCGGCTGCTAAGCAGTCGTACCGCGATCGTCATCGCCCACCGTTTGAGCACGATTCGGAAAGCCGACCTGATCTGCGCGATGAACGAAGGTGAAATTGTCGGCAGAGGAACACACGGCGAGTTGCTGGAAGAGGGAGGTCTATACGCTACCTTGTACCGGCGGCAGTTCATGGAACAGTGATGACGTGAGCAAGAGCAGGAAACTCTTTTCCCGTCCTACAGGTCGAACCTCCATCTGAGACCACTCCCCAACTCCCAGATTCTCCATTTTGACTGAGAGCGCACGCCCAATGTCTTCTCAACCAAATGTTCTCTTCCTCATCGCCGACGACCACCGCGCTTCGGCAATCGGGGCTTATGGGGATGCCACTGTAAGGACGCCGACGCTTGACCAGCTTTGCACCGAGGGGGCATCCTTCCGCAGGAATTGCCACATGGGGGGTTTGAGCGGGGCAGTTTGTGTCCCGACTAGGGCCTGCCTTCACACCGGTGCGCATGTGTTTCGCGCCTCAGTCGGCAACGATCAGAATGACCGCGATTCTCTGAGTGCGCTGGATCCTGGACATACGTATCTGGCCGAATTGTTTCGCCAGCACGGGTACACCACCTTCGCCACGGGAAAATGGCACAATGATTCCGCCAGTTTTGCCCGTTCCTTCGGCGAGGCACAGAATGTGTTTTTCGGCGGCATGGACAGCCATTTCGCGGTCCCCGTTCAGGACTACGATGCAAGCGGGCGGTATGACAAGAGTCGTCAGCGGATCGGCAGTGAGTTCTCAACCGATCTCTTCGGAGATGCGGCGATTCGCTTCCTGGAGCGTCAGGACGGGAGCCGCCCGTTCTTTCTGTACTGTGCCTTCACCGCACCCCACGATCCGCGGACGCCGCCGCAGGATTGGGCTGGGGTATACAGGCCCGAAGCGATGCCCCTGCCCGTCAACTTCGCCGGGGTACATCCGTTTGACAATGGGGAGATGTGGGTACGCGATGAGAAGCTGGCCGAGTTTCCGCGTACCGCGGAGGACTCGCGGCGGCATATTGCCGAGTATTACGGCATGATCTCCGATATGGACGAGAAGATCGGTGAGATGCTGGACACACTGGCCCGCAAGGGGTTGGCGGAAGATACGATCGTCGTTTACACCGCCGATCACGGGTTGTCCGTCGGCCAGCACGGTCTTTTGGGAAAGCAGAATCTATACGATCACAGTGTGCGCGTACCACTGATTCTGCGCGGGCCCGGCGTGCCTGGCGGCAAGCAGATAGACGCGCTCAGCCACACATATGATGTTTATCCGACTCTTTGTGAGCTTGCGGGGCTGGAGATTCCTGCGAGTGCGGATGCGAAATCGCTCGCGCCGCTGTTGGCGGGGACTGCTGAAGAGACTCGACCTTACCTGCATTCAGTCTACAAGCATGTGCAGCGTATGACTCAGGATCGGGAGTGGAAGCTGATCACTTACCGACGTGATGGAGACCAAGGCAGCAATCGAACTCAACTCTTTCACCTGGCTTCCGACCCCTGGGAGCTGAAAGATCTTTCGGAAGACGCGTCTGTGGCGACAGAAAGGGAGAGGCTAGAGGAGGAGCTAGCCCGCTGGCAAGAGGAGACGGGGGATCCCGTGCTCATGGCATAGCGTCCGTTGGGAACCCGTTGCTTCCTTGCGGCATGCGCCCAGTTGACATAACAAGACGGTAACCACTTTCAAGTACTCTCTCTTGCACTGCAGGTCGGATCCTGTAACAGAAGCAGACAGGAACGACTTCGCCGTCCAGTTGTGAGCCGGCTCTGGCCACTAACCTGGAGAAACGGTCCAAGTCCCGCATTGTCAGGTTGAACTTTACCTCCCCTACGATCCAGAGTGTTGAATCCGGTCGGGATGGGTCATAGGCTTTGCCAAAGGCGTCAATCTCCTCATCAACTCCGTCCCTGGTCTGCCAAACTCGTCTCAACTTCTCGACCTCCCAGCCCAGCTCCCGGTGTAACGCGTCCTCGATCACGATTGCGGCTACCTCTTCCAGGTCGCCGCCTAACCGATTGCTCAAGCCGCCCACTTCCCGGGCCAGACTCTGGAGAGCCGTTTCGGTTCGTTGCTGCGCTTCTCCCAGTTCGGCCACTCTCTGCTCAGTGCGATGTTGTGCTTCTGCCAACTGCTCGACGCGTTGCTCTGTGCGCCGTTGTGCCTCTGCCAGTTCCTCTACACGCTGCCCTGTACGGTGCTGCGTTTCTCCTAGATCACGGACGATTTCCTTGAGTTCACTGAAATCCTCGCGACGCACAAGGTCGTTGTAAGAACTGTAAATAACATCTGCAAGTACTTGCGACTGCTTTTCGTCAAAGACAGTTGAGAGTCGTTCTAACATGTGTATTCGGTCTGCCATTCGATACAGTCTCCGTAGCCATTCCCTGGCGGTGCTTCACCGTAGAGGATTATAGCACATACGCTCGATTGTTGCCGGATCTCATTTGCTGCCACGCCAGGCCAAGGCTTGAACTTTGTGAGGGAGGCTCGCGGACAACCGGGTCAGGCGTACTGCAGGTGTTTTGGCACCTTTGCGATGAATGAGAGACCTTGCCGCGGGTAGGTTACGTGTGACGCATGCGAAACCATGAATGCCGATAGGTCCGCCGGGTTGGCAGAGAGTGCGGGAAGTTGCAGGCGTCTGCGTTCATTGCACAAATCAGAAGTTGCATAACTCCCCGATGTGCATATAATAGGGGCGAAGACATTTGCTAACAACTGCATTTGCAGTACTAAGCCGCTGAAAATGAGTAGTATTTCTGTGTTGAACCTGCTAATTAGCCTTAGAGTCCTTCTTCTCGGCCTTGTAGCCCTTCTTGTAAGCGGCTCTCGGCCTTGAATGGTTGGCGAAGGCAGGAGGCCAGAACATCGGACTCCATGCTCAGGTCAGTGCAGACCCTTCCTCAACCGGGAAGGGTTTTTCTTTAGTAGGAGACTGTGTGTCCGGGAACAACCGCGGCCTGAGGAACATCTTAGAGGTGCGAATGCAGGAATGCGGGCGACCGGCCGAGTGGGTCTGACAGACAATTTCAACATTATGGGAGCCAGGAAGCAGGAGGCGACGGATGGCACTTGCGAAGAGAGAACCGAAAAACAGCGGATACGACCTGGGCCCCCAGGAGATGACCGGTTCAGAGATGATCTGGGAGTCGCTATTGCGGGAGGGCGTCCAGATTGTTTTCGGCCATCCGGGCGGAGCGATTTTGCCGGCTTACGACGCCCTAGCTGAGTATGAGGCGGACGGCCGCATCCATCACGTTCTCGTACGGCACGAACAGTGCGCAGCGCACATGGCCGACGGTTTTGCCAGGGCCACGGGCGATGTAGGCGTGTGTATTGTGACGAGCGGTCCGGGGGCGACAAACCTTGTCACCGGGCTGGCGACGGCCCAGATGGACAGCGTGCCTGTTGTGGCGATCACGGGCCAGGTCCCGACAAGCTTGTTGGGTACGGACGCGTTTCAGGAGTCGGACGTGGTAGGCGTCACGCAGCCGGTGTGCAAGCACAATTATCTGGTGACCGATATCGCAGAGCTTCCGCTGGTCATTAAAGAGGCTTTCTATATCGCTCGCGAAGGCCGGCCCGGGGTTGTTCTCGTTGAT
>VYDA01000568.1:0-1676 GCA_009843665.1 Caldilineaceae bacterium SB0675_bin_29
GTCTCTTCCAGTCCAGCTTGTTCCTGGGCCGGCGCTTCGTCGGCAGTCTCCTCTTCAGCCTCCTGTTCCGATTCGGCCTCGGCTGCGGCCAGGATGGCTTCCCGTTCGGCGTCTTGAGCCGCCTTCAAATCGGCACGGAAAGTATCGACCGCCGCATTGATTACGTAGAAGAGAATGAGAAATCCCAAAACTGGGCCGCCAACTCGGATCAAGGGGTGAACTATGTTCATAGAGATGCTCCGTCGGAGTAAGTATCGCTGTACAGACTAAATGAACAACCG
Organism: Caldilineaceae bacterium SB0675_bin_29; assembly: GCA_009843665.1. Classification (GTDB taxonomy): domain Bacteria; phylum Chloroflexota; class Anaerolineae; order Caldilineales; family Caldilineaceae; genus Bin5. Next base: position 282 of record VYDA01000568.1, read on the forward strand.
GCATTTTGCCCGATGTCACTTGGTGGTTTACCACACTGCATTATACGGTTTCCGCAATGGCTGGCAAGTAGTGAGGCAATTATTGCGCTAGAAAACGTAGGGCACACGGGAAATCGCGAAGCACGACTGAAGAAGATCCTGTGGGGCCATTCGGTCGATCAGTTCAGGTCGGATTGGGAGTGCTGATCAGATTGCGACAGCGGTCAAAGGCTCAACCATCTCCTCTATGACTGTAAGTGAAGTGTCCTGCTCCAACCTAAGGCCGATTGCCCTGCTTATCCCGTCATCACCCATAGTGATGCCGTATATGCTGTTGGCGGTTTCGAGGGTCCGCCGGTTGTGGGTGATGACGATGAACTGTGTTCGTTCGCGAAGCAGATCCATAGCAGTCCGGAGGCGGTCCACGTTTGCCTCGTCAAGCGTCGCATCTACCTCGTCGAGCACGCAGAACGGCGTCGGGCTGACGCGGAGGATGGAGAACACAAGGGCGCAGGCGGTCAAAGAGCGCTCGCCACCGGAGAGGAGTTCCAGGTTCTGCGTACGCTTGCCCGGGAGGCGGGCATGAATCTCGACACCGGTATTAAGTATATCAGCAGGATCTGTCACTGTGAGCTGTGCCGTTCCACCTTGGAGGAGCAACCGGAAGAAACCTACGAACTCTTTCGAGACGGCGTCGAAGGTCCGACGGAGGTCACTCTCCATTCGACTGTCCAGTTCACTTACGATACACAGGAGGTCACGGGCAGCATTTTCGAGGTCATCCGACTGATTCTGGAGAAAGTTGTACCTGTTGGCAACTTCCTCGTACTCTTGCGGAGCCTCCGGGTTGACGTTGCTCAAGCGCCTCACGCGTGCGCGAGTTTCCCTGACGTCATCCCTTAACCCGGCTGGCAGATCGTGGACCACGGGCAGCTGGGCGACAAGCGCATGCAGTGGAAGCGGTGGTTGGTATGCCAAGCCGACGGCTTCCTCCATATCTGCAAGACCGAAATCCTGACGGATCTCCCTGCGAAGGCTATCCAGACGATCCTCGGCGCGCTGCCTTGCGAGCCGGGAGGCGTTCCAATCCGATTCGGCTTGCAGCACCAGCTGCTGGCCGATTCGTTCTTCTTCCTCTGCCTGGGCCAGATCCTGATCCAACCGCCTGAGTTCAGACTCCATGTCCGCGGTCGTCCTGCGATGGTCGTCGTCTTCTGCCTGCAATTTACTTTCCTCAGCTGAGGCCAGGTCGATCTCGCAACATAACTGGTCTGCTTTTTGCGCAAGCTCGGCGTGTTGTTCAAACCTGGACTGGATCTGGCCGCCGAGCTGGGCATGAGAACGTCTGAGGTCAGCTTTGAGCGAGCGCAGGCTACTCAGCTTCTCTTGAGCGGCCGCGCCCTCTGCGCGCAGGTC
>VYDA01000568.1:1686-2545 GCA_009843665.1 Caldilineaceae bacterium SB0675_bin_29
GGCTGGTCCTGGCCGCAGATTCGGACATTAGAGCGCGTTCACGAGCGACCTGCAGAGCGCTTTCGGACTCGGCCGATGCTGCCGCGAGCTGTTCCTCCAGCGACACCAGGCCGACCAATTCTGCTTCTGTTTGGCTGAGCATCTGCTTCTGCCATTCGGCTTCCTGTCCGGCCCGGGCAGCGTGCAGCCTGGCGCGCTCGAACTCGGACTGCCGCCTCTGCGCGTCACGAAGAAGCAGCCGTCGCTGTTCTTCGTGCTCTGTTCTTCTTCGGGTCTGCTTTTCGACCTCGTTTCGGGCAGACTGGGTCTTCTCGGATGCCTGTCGGACCTGTACTTTAGCGCGGGCAAGCTCTGAAGGGAGTTCCCGAGCTGCCCTTTCCCAGGCCAGCGTTGATCTGCGATGCCGATGGCCGTCATTGCCGCCTGTTACGGCGCCGCCGGGACGGATGATTTCTCCCCCAAGCGTGACGACGGTTGGCAGCGCGACATAGTCAGAAGTTCGTCCACCGGGCCGGCGCCCATTGCTGAAAATGACCGAATGCCGGTCAAGGGCATGACGTGCAGACGAAAGATCGTGGGCGATCCAGATTCGCTGCAGTAGATGTTGGACTGCCGGGGCCACTTCAGAGTCGAACCGGACGGACCTCGCCGCGTTTCCAAGGATTCCATTGGAAGTGGGCGCCGGGATAGGCCCTCTCGAACGCAGGCGGTCCATGGGGAGAAATGTGGCGCGTCCGGCGCCGGTACTTCTGAGGAATTCAATGGCGCTCTGAGCATCCTGCCACGACTCTGCAATCACGTTTTGCAGGGCGGCCCCCAGGGCGACTTCAATGGCCCTTTCCAGTCGTGCGGGTACATG
>VYDA01000568.1:2555-6527 GCA_009843665.1 Caldilineaceae bacterium SB0675_bin_29
GTACATGTATGCGTGAGGCTACAGTACCCATGATTCCGTTCAGTTGCCCCTTCTGCGACGCCTCCAGTATGGAGTGTACAGCGCTGGCATAAACTGATCCTTCGCCTCCGGCTGGATGCAGCAAGTCGAGCCTGGTTTGTAGGCGTTCGACCTCACGCTGCTCACGATTCAACGCCTCCTGCCCAGCTTGGAGCGCGGCTGTCCCGGCTTCGATGGCCTTTGTCAATCCGTCGACCTCGGCCTGCTTGTTCTTCATTGCGGTGCTGCTTGTAACAATTGCCTCCTCCAAAGCGGCCAGAGCGTCGTCGGCCTTCCTGGCGGCGTCTCTGCTTTGGTGGAATTCCGACCGAAGTCGGGTCAGACCTTCCTTCAAGGCAGCCCGCCTCTCAACCAGCAGCGCCTTCCGGCTGCGAAGTTCGGCGTTACGGCTCTCTACGTCGCGCAAAGCCTCGACATCCTGGCGCATGCGTTCCCGGGCAGCGCCCTGCTCCATCTCCCTTTCAGCCAGGAGGGTCTGCATGCGATCAAGAGCTTGCCGGCAGTCGTTACGCCGCTCCTGGACACTCTCGATTTCTTCAGAGAGAGCGTCCAGTCGCTGTTGCACGGCCTCCCTCTCCGTCTGCAATTGGCTGCGCTCGCCTCCCAAATCTACCTGGCGGGCGCTAACTTGATTAAGCCGTTCCTGAGACACGGCGAGCCGGCGAATCACCTCGGCAGTCCGGCGATGGCGGGCTTCGCTGATCTGATTTCGCTCACTCTGTTCGGCGCGCCACCTGGACTGGCGAAGTCGAAGCTGGTCTAGCCTGGTGTGAACTTCGTCCTGCCGTTCGCGACGGACCTGAGTAATGTCCTGGTCGCGCTCGGCGTTTTGGCGGGCTGTGGCGATGTCGCTGAGAGTGCGGTGCCACTGGTAGCCGTACCAGACTTGGAGCAGTTCCTTCAAATCGGTCTCGATCTGAAGCCTCTCGAGGGCTCGCTCTGCCTGCCGTCTGAGGCTGTTGAGACGGGGCGAAAGCTCGGTCAAGAGGTCGCGGATGCGGTCGAGGTTCAGCTGTGTCGCCTCCAACCGGCGCAGTGAAGCAGCCCGTTTCTGCTGATAGCCGGTTATACCAGCGGCTTCCTCGAAAAGCTCCCGTCTTTCTTCCGGTCTCAGGCTGAGCACACGGTCGATCAGGCCCTGACCGATGACAGCATAGGCGCGCCTTCCCAACCCGCTGGGCCCTAAAAGCTGGGTAATGTCCTGAAGGCGGACTCTTTGCCCATTGATCAGATACTCGTTGTCGCCGTCGCGGTAGGCCCGGCGCGTGATTCTGACTTCGCTGAAATCGATATTGAGGTCGCCGGCTTCATTGTCGAGGACGATACTGACAGCCGCCATACCCTGGCGGGCCCTTTTTTCACTGCCAGCGAAGATGACGTCTACTGTTTTCTTTGAGCGCAGCAGGCCGAAACTCTGTTCGCCCAAACACCAGCGGACAGCGTCGGCAATGTTGCTCTTTCCGCACCCGTTCGGCCCAACAATCGCAGTAACGCCGGAGCCGAAGGCGAATTCTGTCTGCTGGGCAAAAGTTTTGAAGCCCTTAAGGGTTACACTCTTTATTCGCAGCATCTCGATAGCAATCGGGCAAGGACTGTTCGCCACGGGCAGACAGCCTGTCTTGCCCAACTTGATTGTGACTTTTTCCGCTGTCCTTTTACAGGGCGGGACAGCGTAGCGGAGGGGAAAGTCCGGAAGGCTGCAGGGAGGAACGGCAATCCGAGAACTGCGGCAGGTTCCCGGATGATCTGGTAAACTCGAAATGACCTGGGCCTGAGGCCATAAATATACGGCGTCGAATCACTTTCTTTCCGGCAGACCTGTGAATCACAGTGCCCACAGGGCGCGCCAAAGGCCAGCGAGGGCGAATTCCAGTACCAGGCCAAGTGCAATCAGGGCAATGGACGCGACCACCAGGCGGCGCTGTCTCACGAAGTAATGAGCTGGATTCCAGACCTTGGTCAATAGGGGTTGTGCCAGCATGATGACAAGGCCGGCGTAACCGGCTATCGTCGCCAGCTTCCACGGCATCAACCCAAGAATCAAACCGGCCGGGCCGTTAAGTGCCAAGCGACCGACTCCATACCCAAACAGATTTACCGCACGCATCAGGAACCAGAAGCCTACGAGACCGGCCGAGAGCAGGCTTCCAAAGACAATCCCGACGAACTCAAGCAGGCGAGACCCGGGAGCCTGAAGCACTGAGCCAGGGAGACCGAGCCCGGTCACGGACCACTCCAGCAGGGCCCGGTGATAGGCGAAGCCGTCATGGATTGCCCGTTCAAATACCAGGGGCACGAGCGCGGAGCCCAATATCATGACGAGGAGTTGGAGGAGGAGCCAGGAAGAGAGAACCACAAGTGCGGTACCGATCCTGCCTCTTCGAATTGGGACTGCCAGAAAGAGAGTAATTGCCACCGTCTGCGCGATCGGCAGGAAGTTCGGCTGTCCCAGGGCAGCGGGCAATGCTGTTGTCAGCAAGGCGAAGAATCCGAAGGTGATGTAGTAGATGGGATCCTTCACCAGGTCGTAGTTGCGCGCCTTTGGTGAGCCGTTTGACGCGATCTCAACAGAATCTCGCATACAATGATTATAGCACCCGAAGCGGAAGATGTACGAAATCGAACAAATTGGACATGGCGCACCACCCGAGCGAAGCAGGCCGATGCACCGTCCTCATTTCTCAAGAATAGGCCAGAAAACGGAAGCAAATCCACTAGGTGAGTTCACTGTATCTGCGCTTGCAGGACTACGGCGGTAGGCTCGCTACTCCTCCGGGGTCAAGAGTCTTTCTCCAGCGGTACCCCCCTCTGCTTGCGACAGAGATAGTGCGGCGTAAGGGCGGGGCGGTCTGCATCTTCTCGCAAAGGTCGGTTGCTGAACCGTCCATTCTGGAATCGTGGGGCAGGGCCTGATTTCGGGAAGCGTCAAGCCTACTGTCTGGTGCGCAAGGTTCACCCGGCCCGCCGCACAACTGTGGTATACTGCGCAAATGGACGTAGAAATGCATAGGGTCTAATACAGGAAATACTGTAGCTTTTGGCAGCTGTCCCGAAAGTCAGGAAGTGCTGACCATGTCTCTCACGCCTTCTAGAGGGCCCGAAAGAAAGGAGGCTCCGTCAGTCCAGGTACCGTCTGGAAGAGTGAATAGTGTGGCGGCAGTGGTAGCCGCTGCCGGGTTCAGCAGCAGGATGGGACGTTTCAAGCCGTTGCTGCCTTGGCGACACGGGACGGTGATCGAGGCCGTTGCTGCCTCCCTGGCAGAAGGTGGTGCTTCTCCAATAAATGTGGTAACCGGCCACCGGGGCGCGGAGATTGAAGGACAGTTGATTGGTGGGCCCGCTGAAGCCGTTTTCAACCCCGACTACCGCCTGAATGAGATGCTGCGGTCCTATCAAGTTGGGGTAGAGGCTTTGTGTCGTGAAGGGGCATGCGTCCAGGGCGCCTTGCTGGCGTTGGGGGATCAGCCGCACATTCCGGCGGGCGTGATCCGGCAGATTATAGGCAGAGCGCGTACGGAGCCTGAAGCGGTGGTCGTTCCGAGTTTCAGGAAGCGGCGCGGGCATCCCGTCTATCTGCCCAAGTGTGTGTTTACCAAACTACTGGGACTGTCGAGAGGAAAGTCGCTTCGAACTCTCCTACATACTCTCGACGACAGGATCGTTTATGAGACCGTTGACAGCGACTGCGTGCGGCGGGACATGGATGTACCGTCTGAGTACGAGTCATTGCGTGCCGAGTTTGAGTGGGTAGACTGATCCGGCGGGGTCGAGGGTTCTAGTTGTATGGGAGATGGACCGGCCTGCGCACGATTGAATGCCAGCAGCTGAACCGAGGTGAGCGTTGGCCTGAAAGTAGTCGAAATTTGCTCACATAACGCGGCCCCGAATCTGGGGGCAGGAAGGAAGGGGAAGACCTTGACCGCGACACTTTAC
>VYDA01000652.1 GCA_009843665.1 Caldilineaceae bacterium SB0675_bin_29
GGGCGGGGCTGAATGAGGACATCATCGGCAGCAGGAAGAGCAGGTTGAGAAGCATGAGCGGGTGGACGGCGTAGCCGGTCAGATGGGCGATGCCGAGCGCCTTGCGCCACAGGGGCTGGCGGGAGCCGAGGACGGAGAGGGAAAGTTTTCTTGCCGTCTGCATACTGCCCTTAGCCCAGCGGAATTGCTGCCGTTTGAAGGCGTCGACAGAGACGGGGATCTCTGCGGGCACAATCACGTCCGGCAAGTAGGCGACGCGCCAGCCGCAGAGTTGGGCCCGGTAGCTGAGGTCAAGGTCTTCGGTGAGGGTGTCCTCCTGCCAGCCGCCGGCTTCGTCCATGCAGGAGCGGCGCCAGAGGCCGGCGGTGCCGTTGAAGTTGAGCAGGGCGCCCAGCTCGTTGCGGGCCCTCTGTTCGACGACGAAGTGGCCGTCGATGCCCAGGGATTGGGCCAGTGTCAGGCGGGAGACGTTGGCGTTGAGATGGCCCCAGCGGGCCTGGACGCAGCCGACTTCAGGATCTTCAAAAGGGGAAATCGTGCGTTGCAGAAAGTCGGGCGGAGGCACGAAGTCGGCGTCGAAGATGGCGATGAATTCGCCGTTGGCATGGGTGAGCCCCTCGCGCAGGGCACCTGCCTTGTAACCTTTGCGGACTTGGCGGTGGAGTTGGGTGATGTCGATGCCGTTGCGGCGGTGGAAGGCGATACAGTTGGCGATGATCTGGCTGGTATCGTCGGTCGAGTCATCGAGGACCTGGATCTGGAGCCGGTCTGCGGGCCAGTCGAAGGCGGCGACGGCGTCGATCAGGCGACGCACGACGTGACGTTCGTTGAAGACGGGGAGCTGAACGGTAACGGAAGGGTATTCCCGTGTGTCGGGGGACGGGGGCGGTTCGGCGTCGAAGAGGGTTCGCCGGGCGATGAGAGTCAGAAGGAGCGCCTGCAGGCCATAGATGGCGAGAAGAGACGCGCCGATGATGTAGATAAGTTGCAGAACCGTCATACGAAAGAATCAGCCTTCAGTTTCCGGGCTCCGGTTGCCAGGTCGACTGCCACGCAGGGAGGTGACAGCAGGAGTGTGTTGAATTCAATGTGAACACAAGCTCTTTCACTCACAGCGCACTCCGCGGCGACATGCGGGAAGTTGGGCGCACACACGGAAGAGATGCGCGGACGTGTGTAGAGCTCTGACGTCTTTACCAGATGGGGCCGCCCGGTGGTTCTCCCAACCGCCGCAGGAGCAGGCTATCCAGCCCCCAAGCGCGGCCGGACTGGGCCAGGGCCACGACCAGGGCGGAGACGGTGAGGAGCACGTAGGTCCAGATCCAGTCGTTGCCGCCCAGGTAGGCCAGAAACAGGTTGAAGAAGAAGAGGGCGGCGCCGAGGGCAGCCAGAGGTGTGAAGAGGCCGACCAGCAACCCGAGGCCGAGCAGCAACTCTCCGATCAGTTGAAAGACTGCGAAGAGCCCGGGCACCTGGAGGATTGTGCCGTTGATTAGCGCCCGATAGAAGGCGGGGCCGCCGCCGTTGTCATTAAAGAGATAGTTAAAGAGACCGACGATGCCATCGGCTGTGTAGATACCATCCTGCAGATTCTTAAACCAGGTGACAATCAGTATCACGCCCAGCGTTATACGTAGAATGGCGGTGGCCTGTCGAGCTGTGTTTTGTTCCTGACCCATTTCGATGCTCCTGTATTATTTCAGTGTTCGTTACGCGATATTCAGCCCGGTGTTGAAGTGCCGGGGGCGGTTCGATTCAGGTGGGGCGATAGATGATCGAGCAGGCCTGCGGCGCGGTCGGTCAGATATACGCCCAGCAGCATCGCCAGGGTGGTGGTAATGCTGCCGAGGCTGAGAAGGGGGACGCCAACGAGGGAATGGCCCAGGTTGCAGCCGCCGGAGATGCCGGCGCCGATGCCCATGAGGAGGCCGCCTACGGCCAACTGTGTATAGCGGCCTAATGTTTCTCCCCTGGCCCAAAAGGTGCCGGCGAGGCGGGCAGCGATGAAGGAGCCGGGCAGCAGAGCTATCAGGGCCACGGGAATCCACAGATTCCCGGTTTCGCCTAAATTGAACAGGGATTCGTAGAGCGTCGTAGGAACGCGTGAAGTGCCGAAGGTATAGTTGGCGCCGCCGGCGCGGGCGAGGAGCCAAGCCAAGCTGGTGAAGAGCCCGACGGAGGCGCCGAGGGGCAGCCAGGACCAGTAGTCGCCCTTGCGCGGACGGGGGCTACGCCAAAGGAAAAGTGCGGCGGCGGCCAGCAGCAGGAGCAGCAGACCGATCCCCCAAGGGGCTCCGAGCAGATTCAGGAGCGTCGTTGACATTCCGTCTGTGGCCACAGGATTGTCGTTCAGCGCGATCCTGAGAGGGTTTAGGGGCCCGCGCCAAGCGAGCAGGTCGCCGATTGACCAGGTGGCCAGGCCGACAAGTGTGCCGAGCATGCCGTGGCCGAGTTTATAGAAGATGCCGGTCACGCAGGTGGCGGCGATGACCATGCCGGCGCCGAAAATGAGGCCGCCGACGAGGTTGGCCTGCCAGGCCCAGGGCGCTACCCAAGGGGTGATCCAGCCGAGTGCGATCATGCCCTGCACCAGGGGGATGGCGATGAGCAGCGTCAGCAGATAGGCGCGGAGCAGGTCCAGTTGCGGCGGCCGCCGGATCAGGCCACGAAGGGTGCTGTGGAAGCAGAAATCGCCTCTTTCGAGGAGGTATCCGAGGACTAACCCGGCGGCAAGGGCCAGTAGGATGGTCATCCGACTGCATTCCGATTGCGGATTCCAGTTGGCGGCTGTTGGCGGCTGCCAGCCGACTGAAATCCAATGGCGAATCGATCTCTTCCGGCAGGTCGGGGGTAGAGCTGCGCAAGAAGAGGGCGGCGGTCAGGTGGCACGGTAGCGGGCCTCAGTTCTGTCTTCCCAGCCCGTCCAGGCCCCAAACGCGGCCGGCGCCGGTGACCAAGAAGAGGCCGTGCCACATTGCGAGCATAGCGTAGCTCCAGGGCCATTCGCCGGGCACTTCGAGGAGGCCGATACCAAGGTTGAGAGAGAGGCCCAAGCCGAGCAGCGCGCCGAGACGGGTGAATGCCCCGGTGAGAAGGCTGAGGCCAACGGCCAGCTCCGTGAGGAAGATCAACCAGGCGAAAAGTGTAATGTTCGGCAAAACGATCTGCTCGACGAAGAGGCCGTAGAGGGGGAAGGCGGCATGTGTCACTTCGAGTTGCAGCCAGTCCATGAGGCCGCGGCCCTCTGCGGGCATGAAATCGGGCGGCAGTTTCCAGCGTAGGGAAAAGAGCCACAGCAGGCCGATTATGGCGCGGGCGATGGCGATTGGCCACAGGGGCGCCTCTCTGCTCATCGGCCGTTCTCAACGGGCAGGAGATGAATCCTTTCGCGCGGCAGATGAAGGAGGATTTCTTCGCCACGGTGGAAGCGCTGATAGGGCGTCACGGTCAGTTGCAGCTGAGTATCGCTGATGCCGGCGCCGCAGCGGGCGACCAGCCCGTGGAAGCTGTAGGACTCGACCATGCCGACCAGGTTGTTGTGACCGTTTTTGCCGACTTCGACGGCTTCGGGGCGGATGGTGACGAGCACATCGCCATCGGGTTTGTCGGTGTCGTCCACTTCGAGCGGGCCGAGATCGGTTTCGACGATGCGGCCGCGCTTGATACCGGGCAGGAAGTTTATGCCGCCGAAGAAGCGGGCAACATCGCTGTCGACGGGACGTTCGAAGAAGCTGCGGGGCTCACCGATCTGGCGGACGGCGCCGTGCATGAGGAGACAGATGCGATCGGCGACGGCGACGGCGTCGGTCTGATCGTGGGTGACGAAGATCATGGTGATGCCGGCCTGCTGCTGGAGGGAGCGGATGGTGTCGCGCAGGTCCTCGCGCAGGCTGGGCTCGAGGCTGCTGAGGGGTTCGTCCAGCAGGAGTACGCGCGGCTCGATGACCAGGGCCCTGGCGAGGGCAACGCGCTGGCGCTGGCCGCCGGACAGCTCGTCGGGACGGCGGTCCTCGTAGCCGGCCAACTGCACGGCTGCCAGAGCCTGGGCGACTTTGCGGCGGGTCGTACCTGCATCGATCCGCCGCATTTTGAGGCCGAATGCGACATTTGCACCGACGTCCATGAAGGGGAAGAGAGCATGTTCCTGGAAGACCATGACGGCGCCGCGTTTCTCCGGCGGCACGTCGAGCACGGTGCGCTCGTCAAAGCGGATATCTCCCTCGGATGGGCGCAGCAACCCGGCGATGGAGCGGAGGATGGTGGTCTTTCCGCTGCCGGACGGGCCCAGCAGGACCATAAGCTCACCCTGTGCGACGGTCAGTGAGACATCGTGCAGGACGGAAGGGCCTGCGGGAAAGTCCAGAGAAAGGTTGTGCAGCGAGACGGTGGTCATTGTTCAACTGCCAGTATAGGTCTGCGGTCGCGTGCCTTTTTGTGCACGGTTCTTGGTCGAGGCGACCGCCAACTGACCAAGGCCGGGAACTGGGAACAGATTCTACTCCGGCCAGATCTCCATCTGACCGCCCAATGGTAGCTGGATGGGCGCATCCGGTCCTTCGAACCAACGCGCGTAGGTCTGGTGATACTGGCCGGACTTCCAGAGCTCCTGGAGGGCGTAGTTGATCTGATCGCGCCAGGTGGACTGGTTGTTGGGCACGCCGATGCCAAATTGGACGGGATTGTGTCCGCCGGGCAGGAGTTCGAGTGCGGGGTCGCCGGCTGCGAGGGCCAACATGGTGATGTTGTCTTCGGTGTAGCCTTCGACGGCGCCGTCACGGAGGGCCTGCATGGCGGCGAGCTTGTCGCTGAATTCGACGATTTCGGGGGCAGGGCCGCCCTGGGCCTCGCTGTATGCGATCCAGGAGGGGATGGCGGAACTGCCGGCGTTGGCTGCCACTTTGAGGCCCATCAACTCATCGATGGAGGTGTATTCGCCGGTACGGATGAGAAAGGACTGGTTGTCCCAGAAATAGGTGATGCTGAAGTCGATGGCGTTGTCGCGTTTGCGGGTGTGGTTCATGCTGGCGATTGAGATGTCGACGCGCCCTTCCTGGAGGAAACTGATGCGGGTGGTACCGTCAACGACGATTAGCTCCGGTTCGAGGCCCAACTGAGCAGCCATGGCGTGGGCGAGGTCGACGTCGCAGCCGACCCCTTCACCATCTTCGGTGACGAAGCTCAGGGGGGGATTGTCGTTGCGCACACCGATGCGCACGGACCCGCGGGCGGCTATTTCATCGGCCAGGGAAAGATTGGCGCCAGCGGGCGCTGCAGGAATAGCCTGACATGCGGCCAGCAGAATGGCGACGAGAACAAGTAAGAGGGTAAGCTGCGTTGCATTCTTCATTGAATGTTGTTCCTTTTGGGAAGTGTATCAGATGGGAACCGGGTTCAGCAAAACCGGCGGCGATTCCCTGTAGCGCTCCGCATAGCGCCGCAGTCATCACGTAAGATTGGCTGAGCAGACGTGGTTGCATTCACGCCAGCAGCGTATTCGTTCAATCGTAACACAATCGGGAACAGAATATATGTAAGCAGCGGTACGCACTTGCGCTGCAATATCTCTGCGGAGAATCGGAAGCGCAGGTCTTGTTCAATGGCAGTTCCTTACGGACGGTGCGAGCGCAGGCCGCGGCGGCGGGCTTGGGTCAGTAGCTGAAAAACGAATGGGCAAGATCCGATGGTCGACTGCGCCTTTCCCAGCGTTGGGAGAGGCGGGAAAGGGTGAAGGCGAGGGCAAAATAGAGAATGCCGACGAAGGTGTACATGGTCACCCAGTAGGGCGCGTTGGTGACGTCGGCGCCGAGGGCCATGCGGGCGACGGTCATGACTTCGGCGACGCCGATTACGACGACGACAGAGGTGTCCTTGAAGAGGCTGATGGCCTGGCCGGTGAATGCGGGCAGCATGACGCGGAGAGCGTAACGCAGCTTGACGAGGATGTAGACCTGGCGGGGGCGGCTGCCCATGAGACGGGCGGATTCGACCAGTTCCTGGGGGACGGCGGCGAGTCCGGCGCGCAGGATTTCGGCCTGGTAGGCGCTAGAGTAGAGTGCCAGGGCGACGAGCGCGGAAGTGCGGGGGCTCCAGTTGAGCCCGAAGCGCACGCCGCCGACGCCCTGATGGACGAGGACGAGCAGGAGAATCAGCGGTATGCCGCGAAAGAATTCAACGTAGGCGACGGCGCACCAGCGGAGCGGGCGCCAGTTAGACCGTTCGGCGCTGCTGACAGGCACGGCGAGACAGAAGCCGACGGCGACGGCGAGAACGGCGAGGATGAGGCTGAGGACGAGGCCGCCGGGCCGTTGCCCGGAGAATCCAAACAAGAGGGACGGCAGTTTTTCGATCAGGAAGGACAGGTGGTCATTCATAGATGATCAATAGCTACTTAGCCATGTTCTGTGCGTGTACTGTGTACGGTCTGCCTGGGCGGAATGTACCGTCAGTGTTTCTGTAGCGGGCTCTCGATGGTCATCGCGGTGAACG
>VYDA01000170.1 GCA_009843665.1 Caldilineaceae bacterium SB0675_bin_29
GGAGTATATCGACCGTGGGGTCAAAATCGAAGGCGAACTGACTGATGAGCTTCTTCTCACGATATTTTTCCCGGGAACAGCTCTCCACGACGGGGCCGTGATCGTACAGGATGGTAAAGTTGCAGCAGCTTCCTGCATTTTGCCCCTGACAAACCGCAATATTGCCGACCACCAACTGGGCACTCGACACCGTGCAGCCATTGGGATCACGGAGTTAACAGACGCCATGAGTGTGGTCGTTTCCGAAGAGACAGGTGCGATTTCGATTGCGACGGGCGGCCGCATGGCCCGGCGTTTGGAAGCGAACGAGTTACGGCGCAGGCTGACAGAATTCTATGATCCACGGCCATTAATGGGCAACGCAGAGACCGGAGAATTCCTTGCTGAGGATAGATGAAATCCGGCGATACGGTCGCTCCATGAAACCGACAACCACACTGCTTCTGTCGGTTCTCTTGGCGTTTGTCGTTTGGTTTATCGCAATCGATCAGGAAAACCCTATGATTCGGGAGGAGTATGAAGAGCCGATTCTGATCGAACTCAGAAACATGGGGCCAGGCCTGCAGAGTGTGCAAGACCTGACGAATCGCACAGCCATGCTGACGCTGCGGGCGCCCCAGCGCACACTGGATGCTCTCCAGGTAGACGATTTCAGCGCGGTTATAGACTTGGCGAATCTGACAGCGGGCAGCTACGAGGTAGAGGTAGAGGTCACGGCACTGAACCCTGACGTGGAAGTCATCGCGCTTGAACCGCGGCAACTGCGGGTACAGCTGGAGCCGGTGATTTCCCGTTTTGTACCGATAGAGGTGGAGGTAATGGACAGCGCGGCATTCGGGTACGACTGGCAGGAGCCGCTGTCGGAGCCGCTGGAGGTGGAGATTTCCGGCCCGCGGACACTTGTCTCGCAGGTCCGGTCGGTGATCGCAACAGTCTTTCTACGCAATGCCAAGAGCCAGGTGGAGCAGGTCCGGCCGTTGATCGCCCGCAATGCCCAAAACCTGGAGGTGGCAAGAGTCAAGATTGATCCGGGCACAGCGCGAATCGTTGTACCTGTGGTACAGCCGCCGGGGCGCAAGGAGGTGGTCGTGCGCGCCGACGTGAAGGGCCTACCTTCGCCGAATTACCGCCTTACGGGAGTAAACGTCGAACCACAGACGATCGTTCTGTCGGGCAGCCCGAGCGCTCTGCGGGAAGTTCCCGGATTTGTGGAGACGACACCTCTTGACATAGAGGGCGCGACTGACGACGTACGGGAAAGCCTTCCCCTGATCCTGCCAGAGAATGTTTCCTCCCTTCAGGTCAGCGTGCAGGTAACGGTCGGTGTTGCCCCGTTGGAAAGCAGCCTGACCGTAACTCGCCATCCGGTCATCCAGGGTGCAGGCGACGACATGCGCATCACCGTTTCACTGGAAGAGGTCGAGGTGATCGTGAGCGGCCCGTTGCCGCGGTTGGAACTGCTGGGCCCGGAAGAGGTGCGTGTTCTGCTGGATTTGACGGGACTATTGCCCGGCAGCCACTTGGTCGAACCGACGGTTGTGGTGCCCGAAGGAATCGTTGAGCAGGGAGTAATCCCTGAGGCGATCGAAGTGCTGATAGAGTCCTTAATCACGCCGACGGCCACGGCGACGCCTGAGCCAGTCGAGACTCCGGGAACACCGGTACCGGCGGAAGCGACAACCGAGGCCGAAGCGGAGCCAACCGAGACGCCGCCATCGGCAACTGAGACGGTGCAACCCTCGCCCGTGCCGGCGCCGGTGCAAACTGAGCCGCCTCCGACGGAAACACCTGAAACGTCCAATTGATCTGGTATGACGCAACGAAAAGCAGTGGTCGCGCTTGTGGGTCGGCCCAACGTGGGCAAATCGACTCTTTTCAACCGACTCATTGGCGCTAGAACGGCGATAGTCGAAGACCTGCCTGGCACGACCCGGGACCGGATTTACGGGGAGGCGGAGTGGAGCGGCGTTTCATTCGTCGTGATCGACACCGGGGGTCTTGAAGCGCAGAAGACGGCCGAGTACAGGGCTACACGGGCGGGCGTTGCGCCCCTGGCACGTGATTCCGCCCGCTACGTGACCGAAATCACGAATCAGGCCCGAATTGCGGTGGACGAGGCGGATGTCATCGTTCTGGTGGTGGACGGAAAGGATGGCCTGACAGCAGCTGATGAGGACCTTGCAGAATTCCTGCAGCAGACGACCAAACCTGTCTTCGTCGCGGTAAACAAGGCTGAGAGTGAACAGAGACAGCTGGACGCAACCGAGTTCTGGGCGCTGGGGGTCGGCGAACCGATCGCAATCAGTGCCTTTCACGGAATAGGTGTTGGCGACCTGCTCGACGTGATCGCGGCTGAACTTTCCGACAGTTTGGTTGGAGAAGAGAGGGAGGAAGATGTCGTTGCCGTCGCGCTTGTGGGGAGACCGAATGTAGGGAAGAGCAGTCTGCTCAACACCTTGATCGGGCGCGAAAGGGCAATTGTAAGTGAAA
Source organism: Caldilineaceae bacterium SB0675_bin_29 (assembly GCA_009843665.1). Classification (GTDB taxonomy): domain Bacteria; phylum Chloroflexota; class Anaerolineae; order Caldilineales; family Caldilineaceae; genus Bin5. The sequence goes on from VYDA01000170.1 coordinate 2,491, forward strand.
TCGCCGGCACGACGCGCGACCCCATTGACACTGAGATTATCTACCATGGTCAGAGAGTCTCCCTGATTGACACGGCGGGAATCCGGCGGCGAGGGAGGGTAGAGCCGGGGATAGAGAAATACAGCGTTCTTCGCAGCATGCGCAGCATCGATCGAGCCGACGTGGCCCTGCTTCTCGTCGACGGCGTCGAGGGGGTTACCGCGCAAGATGCGCACATCGCGGGCCACGTGCTGGAGGCGCACAAGAGCGTCGTCGTGCTGGTGAACAAGTGGGACATTGTCGAGAAAAACACGCAGACGATGGTAGAATATACGCGTAAGGTACGCGCGGATCTGCAGTTTCTGGACTACGTGCCTGTACTTTTCGTCAGCGCGTTGACGAAGCAGCGAGTGCAGAAGGTGCTGCCAACGGCGCTGACGGTGGCCTCTGAACGGAAGCACCGCATCTCGACGGCGGAGCTGAACGGCGTCATTCAGGATGCCTATCACCGTTCACCACCGGCTACGAAGCAGCAGCGGCCTCTTCGTATCTATTATGCAACTCAGGCCAGCGTTGAGCCGCCTACCTTTATTCTTTTCGTCAATGATCCGGAGCTGGCCCACTTCAGCTATCTTCGTTACCTGGAAAACCAATTGCGACGGCATTACCCATTCGTCGGTACGCCTATAAGGATTCGCCTGCGGGCCCGCTCCTGATTCAATTTCTTTGAAGGTTCACTTGCCTGGGCAGGATTCGGTATCAGGTAACATGTGGCGACCCCGCCTGGCGTTAGGGCTCGCGGTGCAGGCTTGGATTGCGGCTGACGATGGCGCCCTGACTGACTGAAAGCACACCGGATTTCCGTACGTATAGTCAGTGTAGATACTCTCGCCGATGGACTCGGCTGCATGACCTTACCATGTTCCTAGCAAACTGGCGGCGACTTATGAATACGACAAAGACCTTTCGCACTGAGATAACGCTGCTGGTTGCTCTGGCGGCATCTGCGGGGTTTTTTGGCTATCTGGGCTATGGACTGCTAGAGTTGCCGGTCTCCTCTGCGTCATTTTCGGCTGAACGGGCAATGACCTACGTAGAGGCGCAGATGGACTTCGGATACAGAATAACCGGGACGGAGGCCCATCGTGAGATGGGCGACTGGTTGGTAAGAGAATTGAATTCAAATGGATGGGATGTTCTGATTCAGCCGTTTCGCCCACTACCAGATGTGGAGGCACGCAACTTCATCGCCTACAAGGGATCGGGGCCGGTGATCATACTGGGAGCGCATTATGATACGCGAATCTATTCTGACGAGGACCCGGATCCCGCCAACCGTGAGAAACCTGTGCCCGGAGCCAACGATGGCGCGTCAGGCGTGGCGGTTCTGCTTGAGTTGGCACGTACGCTGGACGTGGACAGCACCGATCACACGATCTGCCTGGCATTTTTTGACGCAGAAGACAATGGACGCATCCCCGGATGGGACTGGATTCTGGGCAGCCGCTTTTTTGTCGAGAATTTGGAAGCGCTGGGCGAGTGCCAGTCGCCGCGATACACGGTCATCGTAGACATGATAGGCGACGCCGACCAGCAACTTCTGTGGGAGCCGAATTCCGACCGACGTCTGACCGAAGCGATCTGGTCAGTTGCTGCACAACTGGGATATGGTGAGTGGTTCCGCCTCGCACCGGGCACTCCTATACTTGACGACCACACGCCATTTCTTGAGGCCGGCTACATTGCCATTGACATAATCGATTTTACCTATCCTTACTGGCATACCATTGAGGACACGATCAATAAATTAAGTGAAGAAAGTTTTGAAAGGGTAGGCGCCACGCTGGAGGTGTGGCTGGAGAACGGTGCACCGGGACCGTAGGGGAAAGACTCGGCGCGGAGTGATGTTGAGTCGCCCATACGGCGGATTTTTCGTGAAAGCGCGAGGATCTTCTATACTTTGGAATGAAAGTATCGACGCGTTCTCATTGACAAGGCTACGATAACTGTATGGGTCCGACCATTTTTGAACTCGAAATATTTGGCAGGGTCTTTGCTCCGGGGTGGTATGGTGTATTCATCGTTGGCGGCGCTGTGGTCGCTGCCTGGCTGTCTGCGAGGCTTTCCCGAAGAGCCGGAGAAAACCCAGACCACATCTGGAACCTACTGGCCTGGACGCTGCTCTTGGGCATAGTCGGCGCCCGCTTGTATCACGTGTTCAGCACACCGGCTGACGGGCCAGGTTGGGCCTTTTATCGCGAAAACCCGTTCGAGATCGTCAGATTGTGGGGCGGGGGAAAGGGAGGTTTCGGGTTTACCGGTTTGGGCATCTACGGCGGATTGATAGGCGGCGTCATCGCCATTGTCTTGTATACCTGGCGAAATGGGCTGAGCTTTCTGAGCTATTTGGATTACATTGGCCCCAATGTGCTGGTCGCCCAGGCAATCGGGCGGATGGGAAACTTCGCCAATCAGGAGCTGTACGGACAGGCTACAGACCTGCCTTGGGCGTTCCACATCAACCCCGTGCATCCCTGCCAGCGCCCAGAGGGGGCGCCTCCTTGCGGCGTGGCCGAAGTCCCCCAAGCTACGCTGGACTGGTATGCCAGCAACGGCTTCCACCCGACTTTTTTCTATGAAGCCGGTTGGAGCCTCCTGCTGTTTGGTCTGCATTACTTCATCTACTGGCAGTTCGGGCACAAGCTACGCCGGGGCGACGGTGCGCTGATGTATTTCATAGCCTACCCGTTGGGCCGCTTCTGGGTCGAGTACTTTCGCCCGGATGCATGGGTCATGGGCCAGTTGGCGACCGCTCAGTGGATCGCAATAATCAGCGTTGTCGTAAGTGTAGCTATTCTCATTGTGCGGCACTACGGCTGGTCGGCAGAAGAAAATCAGGAAGAGTCTATAGTTTCACTGAGCAGACACAACACCTCTCCGGGCGTTCCCCTGGCTGCGCAGGCCAGCTAAATTGCATTCACTATGGAATTGCAGTTAGCGCTGGCAAGGCTCTCACTGTGCATCAGAGCTGGTTGACCAGCTGGCACGAGAGCGTCCTGCAAGTAGCAGGTCTGCGCGACGACCTCCTCTTTCATGCAACCATTTCAATAAAGTAATCCACAACCTCTGCATCTAGACGCCAGTTTTCGACGCGGATGGCTATCTTTTCGAGTTGCCTGTATGCCAGCGCACCGTTCTGGCTGACACAAGCTACTTCGAGAACAGCCCGGCTCAGCGTATCCTGCCCTTCGGCTTCGCAAACCGAAACGTTGTAGTCTCGGCGCAGCCGGGCAATTAGAGGTTTGACGATGCTTCGCTTCTCCTTCAGCGAATTCGTTAGGGGCAAATAGAGTTCGAGAGTCAGATGCCCGATTGCCATGTGACGTTACCGCTGCAGAGTCCAGGCCGGATCCGCATAGCGGGTGCGGATGAGTTCGGCGCTGCGGCGCAGTTCGTTTGGGGAGAGTGTGCCTGGTTCGAGGTCCTGGTCCAGCGTTGACGCGAACCCGTCAGCCATCGCCGCGGCTAGTCGAGGAAAACCTAGTTGATCTGAATCCGGCGACAGCTCCAGAGCCTCTGCAAGGGTGACGGCCTGCCGCCGCAGTTGTTGCCGCAGGTGATCTTTCGCGGCGCAGGGAAGCGCGAGGACATCCACAAGCCGCGCGACATCGCCCCATAGCGGCAAACTGCCATGCTGAAGGACATAGCCTTTGCGGCGGCTTTGCGCACTGCCCATGAGTTTTCTGCCACCGGCGGTGATCTCGTAAGCACTGGGCATTTCGAAACAGGCAGCTGATAGTTCGAGCCCGGCGCGTGCACGAGCGCCGGCCTTTTCGGCCTTTAGCCCCAGTATTGTAAGACCGGATAGCAGGGCGTTGCTGAATCGCAGATAGGCGTCCATCACGCCTCCGGCCATTTGCGGTTCGGCGATGGGGCCGGTAACGGAATAGGTCAGTTCGTCGGCGTGCAGAATCGCCCTACCGCCGGTCACACGGCGCACCAA
>VYDA01000612.1 GCA_009843665.1 Caldilineaceae bacterium SB0675_bin_29
GGGCGTGAATTTCAATCTGGGCGCCCTGCTCGGGTCAACCGATGCTTTGATCCTGTTGCCGTTCCTGGTCCTGGCCGCCTTTCTGGTCAAACTCCTGCCCGCCCTGCTCTTCCGCCTGCAGTTCAGCTGGCAGGAAACCTTCTCCGCCGGCTTTCTTCTTTCGTCGCGCCTCTCCCTGATCGTCGCCGCCTCGGCCATTGGCCTCAATATGGGGATCATCAGCGAATCGGTCAACACCATAATTATTCTCGTCGCCATCGTCACCGTCACCGCCGCCCCCTTGATCTTCAACCGCATCGTTCCCCGCACTTCCACGGCTACACCGCGGCCCATCGTCGTCTTCGGCGCCGAAAGGCTCGGGCTCCAGGTCGCTGAACAGCTGCTGGGCCACCACGAAGAGGTCGTTCTCGTCGATCCGGATGAGAATCTGATTGCCAGGGCCCGGCAACGCACCTCCGAAGGCATCGAGGTCATGCACGCCAGCATCGATGACGAAAACGAAGAACTCGCCGGCCATCTGGACCTGGCCGAAACCGTCGTCGTCACCCTCAGCGACACCGACCGCAACCGCCACATCTGCCACGTCGCACGTACCCGCTACGGTATCGACCACATCGTGACCCTCGTGCGGGAGACCAACCGCCTTGTGGAATTCGAAACCCTCAACGTGACCGTCTTCAACCCTTCGCTCGACCAGGCCGCGCTCCTCAGTCTCCTCGCCCGCAATCCCGACATCTACGAGCTGCTCACACGCACCGATGACAACAAAGAGGTCTCCGAAGTCTGGGTGCACAACCACGAATACGGTGACAAGGCCCTGCGCGAGCTCGTGCTGCCCGGCGACGTCCTCATCCTCTCCATCCGCCGCGACGGCGAATTCATCGTGCCCCGCGGAAATACCCAGCTGGAATACGGCGACCACCTGACCCTGGTCGGCACCTTCGACCATCTGCACGCGGCGCGGGCGCTCTTCGCCTGAATCCATACAGCAGGCGCATTCCAGCCAATACGCTCTTCCCTTGTGCGTCGTGGGGCAAATGGCGATAAGTTGTGATACGAGGTCCCAAACAGGGGTCAGACTGCAGGCCGGACTGGCCGGCGCCTAAGTTGGAGAGTCGTTGCCGCCATTTCTGGCCTGCAGCCACAGATCATGCGCCTTGCGCACCACCCGCCGCGTCGCCTCCTCCATCGGCATCTCTTCCAGACTACCAACAGGCACCCAGGCGACGTCGTCAACGTCGTCGGCAGGCGCAACATCGCCCCCTCGGAAGTGAGCCCAGAAGTCGATCACCACATAATGATAGCGAACGCGGCCGGCGCTGTCGCGGTGAATCGGCTCAAACAGGTCCACCAGGCTGACAATTTCAATCTCGGCACCCGTCTCCTCCCGAACCTCACGGGCAACGCCCGCCCGCACGGGCTCGCCCAAATCCAGCAAACCGCCGGGCAGCGCCCACAATCCCTTGGAAGGAGGCCGCCCTCGTACGACCATCAGAGCGAGGCCGGCGTCGTCGATTACCACGGCAGCCACCGCCACCAGCGGCGCCGGCGGATACTCGCGGCTGACGGTTACGGGGTAGGTTAAGTCTTGGATGTTTTCGTCGCTGTGCATGCTCAACACCACTTTTCAATGAGTGCGGGTAGTTCGGACAGCTTCTCGATCACCGCGTCTGGCCTGATGCTGTCCACGAGTCGCTGATCTTCCGCCAGCGGGATCATGCGGCAGTGGACCGTAAGCGCGCCGATCTCCTGCCCGCCGGCAACATCATGCTTGAGGCTGTCGCCGACGCACACGATCTCATACGGCTCCGCGTCCCAGCGTTCGAGGACGGCACTGTAGATATCTTTCTCTGGCTTGCGCCACTCCACCGCCGCGCTGCTCAGACAGACGTCCACATACGCGCGCAGCCCTGTATAGTCGACAATGCGCTGAAAGATGCGGTCGCTGGCATAGTTGGCGATCACCGCCACCGGAAACCCCTCCCCGCGCAACTGCTGCAGCAGCTCGATCGCGCCCGGCATCGGCTCCCACGCCGTCATCTCCGGCGCATAAAAAAGATCGACCGCCCGCCGCAGGACCTCCTCGTTCATCCGCGAAGCCGGATAACCGACGAACTGCAACAGAAAACTCAAGGTGTCGTCGGCCGTGTGCTCCTCCTGCTCATCGTCCGACTTCGTTTCGGCGAAGATTCGCGCCTCAACTAGATGCTCCGCAATCTCGTCGGGCAGGTCGGTCATCCCCGTCGAGCGCATGTAGGCGACCGCAGTCTCCGCCCCGCTGCTCATCAGCTCTTCGAGAGGCCGGTTGAGCCGGGCGAGCGTATTGTCAAAATCGAAGACCAACCCTTGCACCAACCTGCGCGGCCGCACCCGCCCCGCTTCACCGCTGAAGAACTGCTCGCTCAGACGCGCCACCGCAGCACTGTCAACTTCTCCATCCCCTTGATTTTGGGCGACACCCTCCAGCTCAGAATCAGCGGGCGCCAGGCGGGCACGCGCTTCCTCCTGGGTCAGACTGGCGCCCCGACCTCTGGCGCGCCGCATGAATTCGTCCAACTCCTGTGGAGTAAGCGGCTCCATCCCACGCGCATCGGGCTGCTCATCCTGTCCTGATAAGGGACTGTCCGCGCTGGAAGAGTTTGCTTCCCCCGTCTGCCTGTCTGTCATAGGCATTAGTATGCGGAGGCGTGCCCTTGTCTGTCAAATCAGACCATTCCGTTTCTGGGTTGCAAGCCCGTCCGTTTGAACTGAATTCTCCTGTAACCAGGGTAGCGCGCAGGCAAGAGACGCAACGGGTAGGGCGCCGGAATTGGCAGGACCGCCAATCCAGTGGCAGGATCAGAACGACAACTGCCCGGACTTTCGCAGCATTCTCTTTTCCGGGAAACGCAATAAAGGGACTTCCAGTATGACTCGCCTTAGCATCCTGCTTGCCTTCCTTCTCGTCTTTACCGCCTGTGTAGCGATCCCAACCAAGAATCAACCGGAGGCATACACACAATCAGCCGTCCGCGACGCAATCCGCCGCTACGAGCGCGACGGAAAAGACGCCGTACTCGCGTATTACAGCCATCCGCAGAGATTTGATGGACAGTGGTATGTCTTCATCCTTGACAGCGAAGGCTATACCATAGCCAGCCCCTACAACTTCACAATCGGCTTCGGCCCTTCTGATCGCTACGACGCCACCGGCTACTACTACGGCGACGACCTGGTAAGCGCTACCGAGGAAGGCAAATGGATAAGCTACGTCTTCTTCAACCCGGAAACAGACAAAGAAGAGCGCAAACATACCTGGATAGTACGACATGACGGCCTGTACTTCGGATCCGGCTTCTACAAAGGACAAGAACAAAGGTGACTACCCACCCATAGTCAGTACGCCACGCCAGACGAGGCGAGCGAAGTTCTCTCTCCTCTCTCCTCTTCACTCTCTCCTCGCATTAATGGTAGGGGACTATGCCGGGCCGTGCTATACTCCGCTTTGGCTCGCAGCCAACTGAATTTCGTCGCAACCTATTGGCCCGCATACATCAGATTCTGACTACAAGACAATGCCATACTCATTCCAAATAGGCTCCATCCCCTGCCATATCGTCAGCGACGGCCGCCAGCTGGTCGACGGCGGCGGCTTCTTCGGCCTCGTACCCCGCGTCCTCTGGGAACGCGTCATCCGCCCCGACGAAAAAAACCGCATCCCCGTGCAGATGCGCTCCCTCCTCATCCCATCGTCCGCCGGTCTGATCCTGGTCGACACCGGCCAGGGTGACAAAATCACCGCCAAGGAACGGCGCATCTTCGGCATGGACGACGACAACCAGCGTCTCGACGCCGACCTGCGCCGCGTCGGCTTCAGCCCCGAAGACGTCGACATCGTCCTCATGACCCACCTCCACGCCGACCACGCCGGCGGCTGCACCAACTGGAGCGAACCCGCCGACCCCGATAGCGAGGCCGTTCCTGCCTTCCCCAACGCCCGCTATCTCGTCCAGCGCCTCGAAATGGCAGACGCCGCCTTCCCCAACGAACGCACCCGCGGCACCTACTTCCCCGACAACTGGGAACCTCTGCGCCGCTCAGGCCAGCTGGAGCTCATAGACGGCGACCAGGACCTGGCAGACGGCGTCCGCTCCGTCACCGTACCGGGCCACACACGGAGCATCCAGGCCGTCTGGATCGAGGACGCCGGCCAATCACTCCTCTTCCTCGGCGACGCCTGCAGCTGGGCCGCACACTTGGACCGGCTTGCATGGGTGCCCTCCTTTGACCTCGACCCAATGGCCAGCATCGAGGGCAAACGCAATCTACGTAGGGAGGCGGAGGAGAAAGACGCGTTACTTGTGTTCCAACACGATGGGCAAGTCGTGACCGGACGGCTGCGTCCCGCCGCGCGCGGCCCTGTCGTGGAGCCGGAAATCACAGAAGAGGCATGGCCCGAGGGAGAGTAGCTGCATCTTCCTGTTGCCTTCCGCGCAGGCTCTACGTTTCACCTCTCCAGCGGGGCAGGACACAATGCCGGGCCAATATGTGCCCGGAGATGGCCCGGCAGGAAGGGCCTCTATGCTGGATCACGCATTCCGTGCCGGACCCATTCTGAGAACATAGCGATGCCATATTCGCTTCAGGTCGGTTCCACCCAATGCCATATCGTCAGTGACGGCCAGCAGCTGATCGACGGCGGCAGTTTCTTCGGCCTCGTTCCCCGCGTTCTGTGGCAGCGAATCATCCGCCCCGACGAAAAGAACCGCATCCCCGCGCAGATGCGCTGCCTGCTGATCCAGTCGCCCTCAGGGCTGATCCTGGTGGATTCGGGTCAGGGTGACAAAATCACCGCCGAATATCGAACTGAATTTGGTATGGATGACGGCAACCTCCGTCTGGAGGCCGATCTGCGCCGCGTCGGTCTCAGCCCGGAGGATGTCGACATCGTCCTCTTGACCCATCTGCACGCCGACCACTGCGGCGGCAACACCCGTCGGAGCGACCCCAATGATCCGGACAGCGACGTCGTCCCCACCTTCCCCAACGCCCGCTACCTGATCCAGCGCCTCGAACTGGCCGAGGCAACCTTCCCCAACGAACGCACGCGCGGCCACTACTTCCCCGAAAACTGGGAGCCGCTGCGCCGCACTGGTCAGCTGGAAACTGTGGACGGCGACCAGGAGCTGGCCCCCGGTGTACGTTCAGTTACAGTACCGGGCCACACGCCAGGCATGCAGGTCGTATGGGTCGAAGACGCCGGCGAGTCTCTCCTCTTCCTCGGCGACGCCTGCAGCTGGGCTGCCCACATGGACCGCATAGCCTGGGTACCGGCCTTTGATCTGGAACCAATGCGCAGCATCGAGGCCAAACGCAACCTGCGCCGCCAGGCCGAAGAAAAGAACGCCCTCCTCGTTTTCCAGCACGACAGCCAGGTCGTCACCGGTCGCCTGCGCCCCGGCGAACGCGGCCCGACGGTGGAACCGGAGATTACGGAAGTGGCATGGCCTGATGAGTGAACTCTGAGGCACAGCCGGCGTACGCCAGACAGTGCACTGCCCGAGAAATCTGTCCTTAGAGAAAGATTCCTCGCAGCCATGGCCAAAGTGGCGGACGTGGAACCGCCGGATGAGAGGGATCGAATCTAAGGCATGTCGACGCTTGTCAGAACAGCGTACTGCGGGAGCAAAGTGCGGCTGATTCCTAGAGCACCGCGCAGTCTAGCAAAGAAAACGCGATACGCCTATGGCGTTCTTCGCGCCCCTTCGCGTCTCTTCGCGGATTTCAGGTGTTCTTCGTGGTACTCCCTGATCCAGAGCTGCTTCGACCTTCCACCTTTCTACGCCAGGGAACCACTCCAGAAACTGCTCAACAGTGGCTCCATCGCGCAAATTCTCAAATAGAGCGGAGACAGGCACGCGCGTGCCGCGAAACACCCATGCCCCGCCAACCTTTTCGGGGTGTCGTTCGACAGCCTTACACGTTTCCCAGTAATTCATGTTGCCATCTCTCAGTCACAATGTCTGACATGCTCAGGCACGTTTAGGAACGGCTTTTTGACAGGGCACCACACTCAATCCGCCGACCCCGCCGCCGGCGCCATCGGCAGCGCCGCCGCTATCCGTGTACGCAAAAACAAAGCGCAAAAAGCCGCGGCCAGTGGCATGAGGGCAGTCACGTGCATCACCGCTGAAAGCGTGTAGAAGTCCGCAATCGGACCGGCCACGCCCATGCCAACCGCCCCAGAAGCGAAAGTGAACCCAAGAATGGCGCCGCTCGCCAGCCCCTGCCTGTGCGGCAAAAACCTCTGCGCCATCACCACCAGAATACTGTGCGGGATCCCAACCAGGAAGCCGGCCACAAAGGCAATCGGATAAAAGACCCATCCATCCACGATAACCACCATCAACCAGGAGAAATTCGACGCCGACAGCAGCGACCACAGCAGAAACTTCGGCTGAAAATAACCCTCGCCTAAAACACCCCC